>DASRYN010000285.1:0-3946 GCA_035687185.1 Pseudoxanthomonas sp.
GGCGGTATGGCTGGGCTGGTCGCTGGGCGGGCTGTTCGCGCTGCGCGCGGCCGTCGCGCTGCCCAGCGTGCGCGGCCTGGCCATGGTCGCGGCCACCCCGCGCTTCGTGCGCGCGCCGGACTGGCCGCACGCGGTCGAACCGGAGGTGTTCGCGCGCTTCGGCGAGGACCTGGCGGCCGACTACGCCGGCACCCTGGACCGCTTCATCGCCCTGGACACGCTGGGCTCGGAGCACGGCCGCGCCGAGCTGAGGACGCTGCGCGCACTCCTGCACGCCCGCGGCGAGCCCGAGCCGGCGGCGTTGCAGGCCGGGCTGCGCCTGCTGGAAACCGCCGACCTGCGGCGCAGCCTGCCGGCGCTGCGCGTGCCCAGCCTCTGGCTGGCCGGCCGCCGCGACCGCCTGGTCGACCCGCGCGGCATGGCCGAGGCCGCCGCGCGCGCGCCGGGTTCGCGCTTCGTCGAGCTGGCCGGCGCCGGGCACGCGCCGTTCCTCGGGCACGTGGACGCGGTGGCGGCGGAGCTGGCGGCCTTCGCCGACGGGATCGCACCTTGAACCCCGGCCCCATGGACCGCCTGTTCGACCCGCGCCACGTGCGCCGCGCCTTCTCCCGCGCCGCCGCCGGCTACGACGCCGCGGCCGCGCTGCAGCAGGAGGTGCGCGCGCGCCTGCTGGAATCGCTGGCCTACCTGGACGACCGCGTGCCCTCGGTGGTGCTGGACGTGGGCAGCGGCACCGGCCACGCCGCCGCGGCGATGAAGAAGCGCTGGCCGCGCGCGCAGGTGCTGGCGCTGGACCTGGCCCTGCCCATGCTGCGGCAGGCGCGCCGGCAGGCGGGCTGGTGGCGCCCGTTCGCGCGGGTGTGCGCCGACGCGCGCGCGCTGCCGCTGGCCGAGGGCAGCGTGGACGTGCTCTTCAGCAACCTGTGCCTGCAATGGGTGGACGACCTGCCCGCGGTGCTGGCCGGCTTCCGCCGCGTGCTGCGTCCCGGCGGGATGCTGCTGGTGTCCACCTTCGGCCCGGAGACCCTGGCCGAGCTGCGGCAGGCCTTCGCCGCCGCCGACGAGCGCCCGCACGTGAGCCCGTTCGCGTCCATCGCCCAGGTGGGCGACGCGCTGGTGGCGGCCGGCTTCCGCGACCCGGTGCTGGACCGCGACCTGTTCACCCTGACCTACCCGGACCTGCCGGCGCTGATGCGCGAACTGCGCGCCATCGGCGCCACCAACGCCCTGGCCACGCGCCGGCGCAGCCTCACCGGCCGCGCGCGCTTCGCCGCCGCGGCCGCCGCCTACGAACCGCTGCGCGATGCCGACGGCCGCCTGCCCAGCAGCTGGGAGGTGGTCTACGCCCAGGCCTGGGCGCCGCCGCCGGGCGCGCCGGTGCGCGAGGGCGGGCACGAGGTGGCCGCGGTGCCGCTCTCGCAGATCCCGATCCGCCGCCGCCCATCCCCCTAGCCGCGGCCTGCGGCCGGGCGGCGTGGGATGCCGCAGCATCCGCCGCCCCGGGACCCGCGCGCCCGCGGCACGGCGCCGCAGGCCGCGCCGGGCTCAGGCGACGGACACCTGCGCGATCCAGTCCTGCAGGTTGTAGTAGTTGGAGACCCGCGCGATGCGGTCGCCGCGCAGCTCGAAGAAGGCGCCGCCCGGCAGCACGTAGGCCTGGCCGCGCGCCGGCGGCAGGCCCTCGTCGTCGCGCAGGTACTGGCCGTGCACCACGTACTCGGCGGCCGCGCGCGTGCCGTCCGGCGACGCCATCACCACCACGTCGTGCAGCTGCTCGCGGTAGCAGGCGTCCATGCGCCGCATGAAGGCGGCGAAGGCCTCGCGCCCGGACTCGCGCGGGCCCTGGTTGAGGTCGTGCGCCACGTCCTCGGCCAGCAGGTCGAGCATGGCCGCACGGTCGCCGCGGTTGAACGCGGCGTAGTAGGCCTCGACCAGCCTGATGGCGACCTCCTGGCGGGTGGGTTCCGGGCTCATGCGCGACCTGCTGCGGCGTGGGGGGCGGCCATCATACCGGCGCGCGGCGTTCAGGCCGCGCGCACCACCAGGTCGCGGTGGAAGAAGTAGACCTCCTGCAGCAGGAAGCGCCACTGCGTCTGGAAGCTGCGGAAGCGGGTGCTGGGCGTGGGCGAGCCCACCGCGTCGATGCCCAGCTCGCGGCACAGCCGCAGCGCGCGGGCCATGTGCAGCGGGTCGCTGACCACGATGGCGCGGTGCAGCCCGCGCTGCTGCATCAGCAGCCGCGCCTGCAGCAGGTTCTGGCGCGTGGTGCGCGAGCTGGCCTCGATCAGGATCGCCGAGTCAGGGATGCCGTGCCGCAGCGCGTAGCGCCGCGCCACCTGCGACTCGGCGAAGCGCGCGCCGGTGCCGTAGCCGCCGGTGAACAGCAGCACCGGCGCGTAGCCCTGGCGGTACAGCGCCAGGCCGTGGCGGATGCGCTCCTCGAACACGGGCGAGGGCCGCGCGTCGTAGGCCGCCGCCCCCAGCACGATGATGGTGTCGGCCGCGCGCGCCTGGTCGCGCTGGCCGACCCAGACGATCCACCCGGCCACGCCGGTCAGCCACATCAGCGCCAGCAGCAGCGCGCGGCACAGCCAGCCCAGCGCGCCGCGCCGCCGGCGCCTCACCCGCGCCACGGCAGGGCCTCCAGGTCGACGTTGCCCCCGCTCAGCACCACGCCCACGCGCAGGCCGGCGAAGCGCGCCGGCTCGGCCAGCACCGCCGCCAGGGCGATGGCCGCCGACGGCTCGACCACCTGCTTGAGCACCTGCCAGGCCAGGCGCATGGCCTCGACGGTGGCGTCGTCCGCGACCACCACGGCCTCGGCGCCGGCGGCGCGCAGCAGGGCGAGGTTGGGTTCGCCCACGGCCGCGCGCAGGCCGTCGCACACGGTGTCCGGGACGAAGTCCACCTGGCGCATGCCGGCCACCAGCGAGCGCGCGGTGTCCGCGGCCCCGGCCGGCTCGGCCAGGACCAGGCGGCAACCGGGCGCGGCCGCGGCCAGCGCCAGCGCCGTGCCCGCGGCCAGGCCGCCGCCGCCGACCGGCACCACCACCGCGTCCAGGCCGCCGGCCTGGTCCAGCAGTTCGAGGGCCGCGGTGCCCTGGCCGGCGATCACCCGCGCATCGGCGTAGGGATGGACCAGCAGCGCGCCGGTGTCCTCCTGCACCCGGGCGCAGGCGGCCTCGCGCGCGGCCTGGGTCGCCGGACAGCGCCAGAGCGTGGCGCCGTGGCGCTGGATGCTGGCCAGCTTGGCGGCCACCGCGCCCTCCGGCACCACCACGTGGCAGGGAATGCCGCGGCTCCGCGCGGCCAGCGCCAGCGCCGCGCCATGGTTGCCGGAGGAATGGGTGACCACGCCGCGCGCCGCCGCGTCCGCGTCCAGCGACCACACCGCGTTGCAGGCCCCGCGGAACTTGAAGGCGCCGCCGCGCTGCAGGTGCTCGGCCTTGAATGCCAGGGTGCAGCCGGCCAATGCGTCGAGCGCGCGCGAGCGCAGCACCGGAGTGACGGCGGCGTGGCCGGCGATGCGCGCGGCGGCGGCGAGGACGTCGTCGGCTACGGGCAGTTCGCTCATGGCGCAAGGTTAACGTATCGTCGTGCCGGCCCCCGCGCGCGGCTGGCTGGCGCGTGGCTGACCGGCTCATGCGACGCCGGCGCGATTAAGCACGTATTCAATGCATCGGCACCACTCTGGCCCTACATCGTACGGGGGATCGCCCATGAAACTGCGACTGCTGACCGGCCTGGCCCTGGTGCTGGCGCTCGGTGGCTGCGCGAGCTACGGCTACGTGGGCTCCGGTGGCGGCTACTACACCGGCGAGCCGGTCACCACCTACCGCTACTACGAGCGGCACGGATATCCCTACGGCTACCCGTACGGCTATTCGTACTCGCCGGGCTGGTCCTACGGGCTGGGCTACGGCTACTACCCGTACTCGCGCGGCTA
>DASRYN010000286.1:0-6491 GCA_035687185.1 Pseudoxanthomonas sp.
GTGCCGCCGCGCGACATGGGGTAGGCTTGGGCCCGCAGCGGGCGCCGCCCGCAGCCACGGCCGCGCCTCCGGGCGGGGCCAGTGCATCCGCAGAGGGGAGGAGAGTAATGAAGCGATCCATGCCGCTCGTGCTGTCGCTGCTGACAGCGCTGTCAGCCACCGCCGCCGCCAGCGACCGGCTCGAGCTCAACGACAAGGGGTATTTCTCCAAGCCCGGCCTGGACGTCACCGTCTTCGCCGACATCTACCCGGACGGCCACCAGACCGGCGTGACCGTGATCCAGCACGGCGTGCGCACCGCCGCCAACGGCGACCTGCGGCTGGAGGTGTCCCCCGGCCAGTGGTCGCCGATGCCCAAGGGCGTGGGCGAGGCGGTGGTCGACCGCGCCGCGGGCCGCGTCACCCAGGCCCTGGCCTATCCGGACGAAAGCAAGGACCGCAAGGGCTTCAACCCGATCGAATACCCGGACCTGAAGCTGCAGTACCGGGTCTCGGTGCAGGCGCTGGAGGGCGACAGCTTCCGCGTCAGCCTGGATCTGGACAAGCCGCTGCCGCCCGAATGGGTGGGCAAGGTGGGCTTCAATTTCGAGCTGTTCCCGGGCGACCTGTTCGGCAAGTCGTTCCTGATGGACGGGCAGTCGGGCATCTTCCCGCGCCAGCCCAACGGCCCGCTGGTGGAGCACCAGGGCGAATGGCTGGCCGCGCCGCTGGCGCGCGGGCGCTCGCTGGTGGTGGCGCCCGAGTCGGACCTGCAGCGCATGCGCATCGAGCGCGTCCGCGGCGGCGACCTGGAGCTGTGGGACGGCCGCGGCAACCACAACAACGGCTGGTACATCGTGCGCGCGCAGGTGCCGGCCGGCGCCACCCGCAACGCGGTGGAGTGGACCATCACCCCGCACACGGTCGACGGCTGGCGCTACACGCCGGTGATCCAGGTGTCGCAGGTGGGCTACGCCACCGGCCAGCGCAAGTTCGCGGTGATCGAGCAGGACGGGCGCGACCGCGCCGCCGACGAGGTGGAACTGCTGCGCATGACCCCCGGCGGCAGCGAGGTGGTCAGCCGCGGCCGGCCGGAGGCGTGGGGCGAGTTCCTGCGCTACCACTACCTGCGCTACGACTTCTCCGCCGTGCGCGAGCCGGGCATGTACCAAGTGCGCTACCGCGGCCGCACCTCGCACGCCTTCCGCATCGGCGACGACGTGTTCGCGCGCCACGCGTGGCAGCCGACGCTGGAGTACTTCCTGCCGGTGCAGATGTGCCACGTGCGGGTGAACGAGCGCTACCGCGTCTGGCACGACCATTGCCACCACGACGACGCGCTGATGTCGCCGGTCGGCTTCAACCACATCGACGGCTACGTCTCCGGGCCCTCCACCCTGACCGGTTTCAAGCCGGGACAGCCGGTGCCCGGGCTCAACCGCGGCGGCTGGCACGACGCAGGCGACTACGACCTGCGCGTGGAATCGCAGATCGGCACGGTGTGGCTGCTGGCGATGATGGTCGAGGAGTTCGGCCTGGACCACGACGCCACCACCATCGACCAGGCCACCCAGGTGGTGGAGATCCACCGCCCCGACGGCAGGAACGACGCCCTGCAGCAAATCGAGCACGGCCTGCTTTCGGTGCTGGGCGGCTACCGCGCGATGGGGCGGCTGTACCGGGGCATCATCTCGCCCTCGATCCGGCAGTACGTGCTGCTGGGCGACGCCGGTTCGCAGACCGACGGCAAGGTGCAGCCGACCACCGGCGCCACGCCTGCCAGCGTGCATCGCGAAGCCCCGGCCGAGTCCGACGACCGCTGGGTGTTCACCGAGGACAACCCCAACCGGGAGCTGCAGGTGGTGGCCGGCCTGGCCGCGGCCTCGCGCGTGCTGCGCGCGTACGACCCGGACCTCTCGCGCGAGGCGCTGGCCGCCGCGGAGGACCTGTTCGCCCGCGCCTTCGACCGCAGCGACGACACCGCCGCGCGCGCCTTCTCCCTGGCCGAGCTGATCCTGGCCACCGGCAAGAAGGACTACACCCGCCGGCTGGTCGCCATGCAGGGCGACATCGTGGCCAAGATCGACGACACCGCCTGGGCCATCGGCCGGGTCATGGGCCGCGTGGGCGACGCCGCCTTCGTCGAGGCGGTGCGCGCCGCGGTCGCCGGGCAGCAGCAGCGGGTGCGCCAGCAGGCCGCCGAGACGCCCTACGGCGTGCCCTACCGCCCGCACATCTGGGGCGCCGGCTGGGGCATCCAGGAGTTCGGCGTGAAGCAGTACTTCGTGCACAAGGCGTGGCCGGAGCTGGCCGACAGCGAGGTGTACGCCAACGCGCTGAACTTCGTGCTGGGCGTGCACCCGGGCAGCAACACCATCTCCTTCGCTTCCGGCGTGGGCGCGCATTCGGCCGAGGTGGCCTACGGCGTCAACCGCGCCGACTGGTCGCACATCCCGGGCGGGGTGATCTCGGGCACCGCGCTGATCCGGCCGGACCTGCCGGAGCTGAAGACCTGGCCGTTCTTCTGGCAGCAGACCGAGTACGTGATGGGCGGCGGCGAGACCAACTACATGTTCCTGGTCCTGGCCGTGGATGCGCTGGCCCGCAAGGGCAAGTGATGCGCCGGGCGTGCCCGGGTCGCCGGCCGGCGTCCCGGGCGCGTCCGTCCCGCCGGGCCCGCCCGCGACGCCGGCGCCCGGCATTCCGCGGGCGCGCTTCGTCAGTAGGCGAACTCGCGGAACACGCGGTCGACGTCGCCGCCCCACGCGCCGTGGAACAGCGCCAGCTTGCGCTCGGCCGGTGTCTCGTTGGCCTCGGCGAACTCCACCAGCGGCTCGAGGAAACGGCTCTCGTCGGTGCCGTCGGCGTTGAGCCGCGCGCGCCGGCGCAGGCCGGCGGCGGAGATCTTCAGCGCCTCGATCGCCAGTTCGCGCACCGTGCCGCCGCGGAACGGCAGCTTCAGCGCGTGCCTGGGCACGCCGTCGCGCAGCGCGTGGCGTTCGGCGCGGGTGAAGTCCCGCACCAGGTCCCAGGCCGCGTCCAGCGCCGCATCGTCGTACAGCAGGCCCACCCAGAACGCCGGCAGCGCGCACAGCCGGTTCCACGGGCCGCCATCGGCGCCGCGCATTTCCAGGTACTTCTTCAGCCGCACCTCGGGGAAGGCGGTGGTCATGTGGTCGGACCAGTCGCGCAGCGTGGGCAGCGCGCCGGGCAGCACCGGCAGCCTGCCCTGGAGGAAGTCGCGGAAGCTCTGCCCGCTGGCGTCGTGGTACACGCCGTCGCGGTAGCTGAAGTACATGGGCACGTCGAGCAGGTAGTCGACGTAACGCTCGTAGCCGAAGCCGTCCTCGAACACGAAGTCGAGCATGCCGGTGCGGTCCGGGTCGGTGTCGGTCCAGATGTGCGAGCGGTAGCTGAGGTAGCCGTTGGGCCGGCCTTCGGTGAACGGCGAGTCGGCGAACAGCGCCGTGGCCACCGGCTGCAGCGCCAGCGAGACGCGGAACTTCTTCACCATGTCCGCTTCGGACGCGTAGTCCAGGTTGACCTGCACGGTGCAGGTGCGGGTCATCATGTCCAGGCCCAGGTTGCCGACCCTGGGCATGTACTCGCGCATGATCCTGTAGCGGCCCTTGGGCATCCACGGCATGTCCGCACGCGACCACTTGGGCTGGAAGCCCATGCCCAGGAAGCCCAGGCCCAGCGCGTCGGCGACCTCGCGGACCTCGCGCAGGTGGCTGCCCACTTCGGTGCAGGTCTGGTGGATGTCCTCCAGCGGCGCGCCCGACAGCTCCAGCTGCCCGGCCGGCTCCAGCGTGACCGACGCGCCGTCGCGGGTCAGGGCGATGGTGCGGCCGTTCTCCTCCACCGCCTGCCAGCCGAAGCGGACCAGGCCCTTGAGCAGCGCCTCGATGCCGCGCTCGCCGTCGAACGCGGGCGGGCGCAGGTCGTCCAGGCGGAAGCCGAACTTCTCGTGCTCGGTGCCGATGCGCCACGCGTCGCCGGGCTTCTCGCCGGAAGCCACGTACTCCAGCAGCTGGCTGCGCTGCGTGATCGGCGTATCGGCGACGTGGCTGGGGCTCGACAAGGGCGGCTCGCTGGATGAAGGTATGCGGACGCGCGGCGGGCGCAGCCCCCGCGAGGGCTCGCACTATAGCCTGCCGGCCGTACCGGATACGTTGCGGTCCCGGGGTTACAGATTTCCGCCGGAGCGGCTCCCGGGCCGCCCGCGATGCACGGAGAGCAGCGCACCATGGCCCCCCAGCCCCCTTCCCCCAGCCGCGTGCCGGAAGCGCACCGCACCGCGCGCGTGGGCTGGCTGCGCGCGGCCGTGCTGGGCGCCAACGACGGCATCGTCTCGGTGGCCGGCATCGTGGTGGGCGTGGCGGCCACCGGCGCCGGCCATGCGGAAATCCTGACCGCCGGCATCGCCGGCACCGTGGCCGGGGCCATGTCCATGGCCGCGGGCGAGTACGTCTCGGTGCAGTCGCAGGCCGACACCGAGAAGGCCGACATCGCGGTGGAGCGCCGCGAACTGCGCGAGGCGCCCGAGGACGAACTGCACGAACTGGCCCGCATCTACGAGCGGCGCGGGCTGGACCCGGCGCTGGCGCGCCAGGTGGCCGAGCAGCTCACCGCGCACGACGCGCTCGGCGCGCACGCCCGCGACGAACTGGGCATCAGCGAGAACCTGCGCGCCCGCCCGGTGCAGGCCGCGATGGCCTCGGCGGCGGCGTTCTGCGCCGGCGCCATGCTGCCCATCGCCGCCACCCAGCTGGCGCCGGCCGGTCACACCACCGCCGTGGTGACCGCCAGCACCGTGGCCGGCCTGCTGCTCTCCGGCGCGCTGGCCGCCTGGGCCGGAGGCGCGGCGCCGCTGCGCGGCGCGCTGCGCGTCGGTTTCTGGGGCGCGGCCGCGATGGTCGCCGCCCACGTCGTGGGCCGGCTGTTCGACGTGGCGGTGTGACGGGAAACACCGGGTTCGATCTCCGCACCGAGGGATGCCTGCCGCCTCCTGCGAACCGGTCGCGCCAGGCCTCGCAGGAAGTTCCATGCGATCCTCCCGGAGCGCATCCGCCCGCCGCCGCTTCCGGCCCGGCGCCCGGGAGCGCGACACCGCGGGCCTTGCCGGCATCGGTCCGGCCACCGCGAGAGGGGAAATCATGGACAGGTCCATCAACCGGCTTCTGGTCGTCGGCGGCGCCTCGAGCGCGGTGGCGGCCCTGCTGCACCTGGGCTGCATCGTGTTCGGCGCACCCTGGTACCGTGCCCTCGGCGCCGGCGAGCACATGGCGCAGATGGCTGCGGCCGGCCACCCGTATCCGGCCCTCGTCACGCTCGCCATCGCCGCCATCCTGGCCGCCTGGGCCCTGTATGCCTTCTCCGGCGCCGGTGCCATCCGCAGGTTGCCGCTGGCGCGCTGGGTGCTGTGCGGGATCGCCGGCGTCTACCTGGCGCGCGGAGTCGCCTTCGCGCCGCTGATGGCCCACTTCCCCGGCAACAGCCTCGGCTTCTGGCTGGCCAGTTCCGGCATCTGCCTGGCGCTGGGTATCGTCCACCTCGTCGGCCTGCGGCAGGTGTGGGCGCGCCTGCGGGACGGCACGTCCGGCCCGGACGCGCCGCAGGCGTGGCGCTGACGTCGCCGTCCGCTTCCCGGCCGGCCCACGATCGACACACCCGGCGCCATGGAACCCGAAACCTGGACCGAGGCCGAATACCTGGCGTATCTGGCGCACGAGCGCCGCATGTACGCGTGGGTGCTGGAGCGCTACGGCGCGTTCCCGCCCGCCGAGGCCCGCGCGGCGGCGCTCGCGTGCTACCCGTACGAAGCGCCCGGCAGGCTGCGCGGGCTGGCCTTCCATGACGAGGCCTGGCACTGGGCCATGCTGCGCCTCCACGGGGAGGGCTACTGGCGGACGCATCCCGGACTGGCGGATCCGCCGCAGGCGTACCGCGAGGCGGCGGCGGTGCCGGCCGATGCCGGGGGTTCGCACGGGCCGGCGCGCGAGGCGGCCGGCCCGATTCCCGCAGCCGCGACGGCCCGGTACCTGACCGACTACCTGCAACACCTGGTGGCGGAACATCTGGGCGGGGACCGCTCGCGCTTCGACGAGCTGTGGACGCTGGTCCCGGATCTCCCGCGCAGGCTGCGCGGT
Source organism: Pseudoxanthomonas sp. (assembly GCA_035687185.1). Lineage (GTDB taxonomy): Bacteria > Pseudomonadota > Gammaproteobacteria > Xanthomonadales > Xanthomonadaceae > Pseudoxanthomonas. The sequence continues at coordinate 6,132 of DASRYN010000286.1, forward strand.
TTCGACGCGGACGGCGAATGGCTGCACTGGTCGCCGAAGACGTTCGACGGCTGGTACTGCGTCCCGGCGCGCGGCGGCTTCGACGTGTACTACCAGGAGCGCGGCCGGGTCGGCGAGGTCCGGCACTTTTGCGATGAGCGCGCGGCCCTCGCGGCGGCCGTGGAGGCCGCGATGTTCCCGCTGGAAGGTCCAGCGAGGGGCTGATGCCGGGCGGAGCGCCGGTGCCGCCCGGGCCGGGCGCTCCGCCGGCACGGACAGCGCAAAGGCGGCGGCCGGCACGCCGGCGCGCGCGAAGGCCCGCGCTACAGCGCCAGCCAGCCGGCGACCACCGCGCGCGCCTCGTCCACGCCCTGGCGGGAC
>DASRYN010000287.1:0-19292 GCA_035687185.1 Pseudoxanthomonas sp.
CGGGACGGCCCGGAGCTCGCCGCGTCCGCGGCCGGAGCGCGGGCCACGATCGCCGGCGCCGACATGGGCCCCTCCACGCCAGCGCGATGTTGCGGTGCCATAATCGGCGGCGATGAGCCGATCCGCAGAACCGGGCCCCCACGCACCGCCCGCCGAAGGCGCCGCGCACCTGCTGCGGCAGGAACTCTGGAACGCGCTGACCCACGGCCTGGGCGCCGCCGCGGCGCTGGCGGGCGGCGCGGTGCTGATCACCCTGGCGGCGATCTACGGCGACGGCTGGCAGCTGGCCGGCGCGATCGTGTTCGGCATCGCGCTGCTGCTGCTCTACACCGCCTCCACGCTGTACCACGCGATCCAGCATCCGGTGGTCAAGGGCCGGCTGAAGGTCTTCGACCACTGCGCGATCTACCTGCTCATCGCCGGCACCTACACCCCGTTCACGCTGATCGGCCTGCGCGGGCCGTGGGGCTGGGGCCTGTTCGCCGCGATCTGGACCCTGGCCGTGGCCGGGGTGGTGTTCAAGCTGTTCCACACCGGCCGCTTCCCGCGGCTGTCCACCGCCATCTATGTCGCCATGGGCTGGCTGGTGCTGGTGGCCATGGGGCCGCTGGTGCGCGCGCTGGACGGCTGGACGCTGGCCTGGCTGGTCGCCGGCGGCGTCTTCTACACGCTGGGCACATTCTTCTACCACCGCGAGTCGATTCCCTACTCGCACGCGATCTGGCACCTGTTCGTGATCGGCGGCAGCGTCTGCCACTTCGTGGCGGTCAGCGCGCAGGTGCTGGGATCGCGGCTGGACGCGGCCTGACCGCAGCCGCGCGTTCGCGCGGCGTGCACGGCCGCCCGAGATACTGGCCGCATGAACGCGCCCGCCTCCTCCCGGGCCCGCGCCCGCCGCCTGCGCTGGCCGCCGTCGCGGCGCACCGTCGTGCTGGCCGCCATCGCCCTGGCGCTGGTGGTGCTGGCGGTGCTGTTCGACTGGAACTGGTTCCGCGGCCCGCTGGAACGGGCCGTGGGCAACGCCACCGGCCGCGAGTTCCGCATCGGCGGCGACCTGGACGTGGACCTGGGCCGGACCATCACTGTTTCGGCCGGCGACCTGGAGCTGGGCAACGCCGGCTGGTCGCGGGAGCCGCGCATGGCCACCGCCGAGCGGGTGGAGATCGACCTGGCGCCGTGGCCGCTGCTGGCGCTGCGCCTGCACATGAAGGAAGTGCGCGCGGTGCGCCCGGACGTGCGGCTGGAAACCGCGCCGGAAGGCCAGGGCGGCAACTGGGAGTTCGGCGACGGCGAGCCACGCCGGGAAAGCGAACCGCGCTGGCGCCTGGACCGGCTGTGGATCCGCGACGGCCGCCTGCGCTTCACCGACGCGGCGGAGAAGACCGACGTCGACCTGACGCTCTCCAGCATCGCGCCCGCCAGCGGCGCGCCGCCCGCCGCCGCGCCGGTGGCGGTGGCCGGGCGCGGGCACTGGCGCGGCGCCGCGTTCCGCCTGGAAGGCCAGGCCGAATCGCCGCTGGAGCTGGCCGACACCGAGGCGCCGTACCGCATCGACCTGGACGCGGCCGCCGGCGCCACCCGCGCCCGCGCGCGCGGCACGCTCACCAACCCCTTCCGCCTGCAGACCTTCGACCTGCAGATGGCGCTGTCGGGCAAGGACCTGGAAGACCTCTACCCGCTGCTGGGCCTGGCGCTGCCGCCTTCGCCGCCGTACCGCCTGGACGGCCGCCTGCGCCGCAACGGCGACCTGTGGCGCTACGACGGCTTCAAGGGCCGCGTCGGCGACAGCGACCTGTCCGGCGACGTGCAGGTGGACGTGTCGGGGCAGCGGCCGATGTTCCGCGCGCAACTGCTTTCGCGCCGGCTGGATTTCGACGACCTGGCCGGTTTCGTCGGGGCGCCGCCGTCGGCGGGCGACGGCGAGACCGCCAACGCCGAGCAGCAGGCCCAGGCCGCGCGCCGCGCCGCCAGCCCGAAGCTGTTTCCCGACACGCCCTACAACCTGGCCAAGCTGCGCGCCATGGATGCCGACGTGCGCTGGCGCGCGCGGGAGATCCACGCGCCGCGTCTGCCGATGATCGACGACATGGACGCGCACCTGCGGCTCGACGGCGGCCTGCTGCGCCTGGAACCGCTGAACTTCGGCGTGGCCGGGGGCCAGGTGCGCTCGGACATCCGCATGGACGCGCGGCGCGAGCCGATCGACACCCGCGCCCGGATCGCGGTGCGCGGGGTGGAACTGCCGCGGCTGTTCCCGCGCGCCGAGCTGGCCCAGGGCGCGGCCGGGCGCATCGCCGGCGACATCGTCCTGCAGGGCCAGGGCAATTCGGTCGCCGCCATCCTCGGCAGCGCCGACGGCGACGTGGCCCTGGGCATGGGCCGCGGCCGCATCAGCAACCTGATCATGGAACTGGCCGGGCTGGACATCGCCGAAGCGCTGAAGTTCCTGGTCACCGAGGACCGCCAGGTGCCGATCCGCTGCGCGTTCGCCGACTTCGGCATGCAGGACGGGCTGATGACCTCGCGCGCGCTGGCCTTCGACAGCACCGACACCCTCATCGTCGGCGAAGGCACGGTGGACCTGGGCGGGGAACGCCTGGACCTGCTGCTGCGGCCCCGGCCCAAGGACCGCAGCATCCTCACCCTGCGCTCGCCGCTGCGCGTGGGCGGCACGTTCAAGGATCCCTCGTTCCGCCCGGACATGGCGGCGCTGGGCCTGCGCGGCGCCATCGCCCTCGCGCTGGGCAACATCGCCCCGCCGGCGGCGCTGCTGGCGCTGATCGAGACCGGCCCGGGCGAGGACAGCGACTGCGGCGGGCGCTACGCGCGGTAGCGCCCGGCACCGTCGCGGCGCGGGACCGGCCTCAGCCGGCGATGTAGCGCTGCAGCTGTTCCAGCTCGCGCTGCTGGTCGGCGATCACCGCCTTGACCAGGTCGCCGATGGAGATCACGCCGACCACCCCGCCGCCATCGACCACCGGCAGGTGGCGGATGCGGCGCTCGGTCATCAGCTGCATGCAGGCCGGCACGGTGGCGTCCGGGCCCACCGTCACCACCTGCGCGGTCATGATGGCGCTGGCCGGGGTGTCGGCCGACGAACGGCCCTGCAGCACGACCTTGCGGGCGTAGTCGCGCTCGGAAAGGATCCCGGCCAGCGCGCCGCCGCGCATGACCAGCACCGCACCGACCGACTTCTCCGCCATCAGCCGGATGGCCTCGATGACGGGCGCCTCCGGCGCCACCGCGAAGACCTCAGCCGGCTTGTCCGCCAGCAGTTGACGTACCGTGCGCATGGGCGCCTCCGTCCGCGGGTTGGTGCGCCGAGGATACTCCCGTGGCGGGCGGCCGCCACGCCTCCACCAGGTACAGCGGGCGCTGCTTGGCCTCCTCGTACAGCCGGCCCAGGTATTCGCCGATCAGGCCCAGCGCGATGAGCTGCACCCCGCCGAGGAACAGGATCACCACCATCAACGTCGGCCAGCCGGCCACCCGGTCGCCCCACAGCAGCGTCTTGGCCACCACGACCACGCCGCCGGCGAAGGCCGCCAGCGCGGTGAGCAGCCCCAGGTAGGTGGCCACGCGCAGCGGCGCGGTGGAGAAACTGGTGATGCCTTCCAGCGCGAAGTTCCACAGCCTCCAGAGCCCGAACTTGCTGCGCCCGGCCAGCCGCGGCGCGCGGCGGTACGGCAGCGCCACCCGGCGGAAGCCGACCCATCCGAACAGCCCCTTCATGAAGCGGTGGCGCTCGCGCAGTTGGCGCAGCGCGGCCAGCGCGCGCGGCGAGAGCAGCCGGTAGTCGCCGGTGTCGGCCGGCACCGGGGTGCGCGAGAGCCGGCCCATCACCCGGTAGAACAGCGCGGCCGCGCCACGGCGCACCCAGCCTTCGCCCTCGCGCGCCACGCGGGTGCCGTAGACGTCGTCGTAACCCTCGCGCCAGCGCGCGACGAACTCGGGGATCAGTTCCGGCGGGTCCTGCCCGTCGGCGTCCAGGATCATGGCCGCGCCCTCCTCCACGCGGTCCAGGCCTGCGGTGAGCGCGGCCTCCTTGCCGAAGTTGCGCGACAGCCGCAACAGGCCCACGCCGGGGTCGGCCGCCGCGATCCGGCACAGCACGTCCCAGGTGCCGTCGCGGCTGCCGTCGTCCACGTACAGCACCCGCGTGCGCAGGCCCCCCAGCGCGTCGAGCGCGGCGCGGATGCGCGGGTGCAGCAGCGGCAGCGACTCGGCCTCGTTGCAGGCGGCCACCACCACGGTGAGCTGTTCGTGCCGGGTCGGGTGCGTCATGGGGCGATGGTAGCGGCCGCGCGCGCGGCGCGCGCTCAGTCCAGCTGCCGCACCAGTTCCGTGCCGCCGATCTGGCGCATCTGGCGCTGGATCCAGGCGGCGCGACGCTGCACGTACGGGCCCGGGTTGCGCGCGCTGTAGCGGCGCGGCGCGGGCAGCACCGCAGCCAGCCGGGCGCAGCGCGCCGCGTCCAGGCGCGCGGCGTCGGTGCGCCAGTAGCTGCGGGCCGCGGCCTGCACGCCGTAGATGCCGTCGCCGAACTCGGCCACGTTCACGTACACCTCGACGATGCGGCGCTTCGGCCACATCGCCTCGATCAGCACCGTGTACCAGGCCTCCAGGCCCTTGCGCACCCAGCTGCGGCCCTGCCAGAGGAACAGGTTCTTGGCCACCTGCTGGCTGATGGTGCTGCCGCCACGCAGGCGCCGGCCGCGGGCGTTGTGGTCCAGGGCCTTCTCGATCGCGTCCAGGTCGAAGCCGTGGTGGCTGGGGAAGTTCTGGTCCTCGGCGGCGATGGCCGCCAGCGGCATCCAGGGGGAGACGCGGTCCAGGTCGCGCCAGTCATAGGCCACCCGGAAGCCCCACTCGCCCTGGCGCCACGCCTCCGCCTGGCGCGCCAGCATGAAGGCCGAGAACGGCGGATCGACGAAGCGCAGCACCGCCACCTGCAGCGCGGTCGCGCCGACGAACAGCAGCGGCAGCCACAGCAGCAGCCGCAGCCAGCGGCGGCGGCGGCGGGCTGGGCGCGATCGGGCGGGCTCGGTGGCGATGGGGTCGTCTCGTCGTGCCGGGCCGGTGCCGGCGGTCGGGCGGAATGTTAGCCTTTCGTACCGCAGTTCCCATGCCTTGGCCATGACCGATTTCCACCCGCCGCGGATCGCGGACCTGCTGGCGCAGGCAGGCGCCCTGGCCCGGCAGGGCCGCGGCGAGGAGGCCGAGCCGCTGTGGCGGCAGGTGCTGGCGCTGGACCCGCGGCACCCGACCGCCCTGAACCACCTCGGCGCCCGCGCGCTGGCGCAAGGCGACCTGGCGGCCGCGCGCGACTACCTGGAACGGGCGGTGGCCGCCGGGCCGTCGCTGGCCATCGCCCACGCCAACCTCGCGCGGTTGCGCAGCCAGAGCGGCGACATGGAAGGCGCCCTGGCCGCGCTGGACAGCGCCATACGCGCCGATCCCGTCGCCTGGGGCGCGTATTTCGAGAAGGCCCGCCTGCTGGAGGCGTGCGGGCGCCAGCGCGAGGCCGGCATGGCCTGGTCCACCGGCCTGCAGTACATGCCCGAGACCGCGATGCAGGCGCCGCAACTGCAGCCGGTGCTGGAGCAGGCACGGCAGGCCGTGGCGCGGATGCAGGCCGAGCTGGCCGCGTTCCTCGAGGACCGCATGCGCGACCTCGGCGCGGGCCGCGGCCGGCGCGACATGGAGCGCATGGACCATGCCCTGGACATCGTCTCCGGCCGCCGCAGCTTCGTCACCGCGCGGCCGCTGATGCTGCCCATTCCGCGGCTTCCGGCCATCCCCTTCTTCCATCCGGGCGACTACCCCTGGACCGCGAAGGTCGAGTCCGCCTTCCCCGACATCCTGCGCGAGCTGCAGGCCCTGCTGGAGGACGCGTCCGGCTTCGTGCCGTACGTGCAGACCCCGGCCGGCCAGCCGCAGGGCCAGTTCCGGGACCTGGACCGCACCCTGGACTGGAGCGCCTTCTTCCTGTGGAGGAACGGCAGCCGCATCGACGCCAACGCAGACCGCTGCCCCTGTACCGAAGCCGCGCTGGCGCACGCGCCGCAGATCACGGTGCCGGGGCGGGCGCCGGTGAGCTTCTTCTCCGCGCTGCGCCCGGGCGTGCATATCCCGCCGCACAACGGTGCCACCAACGCGCGGCTGACCGTGCACCTGCCGCTGATCATCCCGCCCGACTGCGCGCTGCGCGTGGGCGACGAGACCCGGGCCTGGGAGCCCGGCAAGCTGCTGATGTTCGACGACACCATCCGCCACGAGGCCTGGAACCGCAGCGACCGCCTGCGGGTGGTGCTGATCTTCGACGTGTGGCACCCGATGCTCACCGACTTGGAAAGGGAGGCGGTCGCCCGCATCGTGGGTGGCATGATGTCCTTCTACGGCCACGGGGCCGACCTGGGTGAGCTGTGAGCGACGACGACGATCTCCGCGGCCGTTTCCTCCTGCCCGGCGCCGGCGTGCGCGGGGTGTACGTGCGCCTGCACGGCGCCTGGTCCCAACTGCTCTCGCACCAGCGGTACCCGCCCGGCGCACGCGCACTGCTGGGCGAGGCGCTGGCCGCGGCCACGCTGTTCACCGGGCACACCAAGGTGGATGGGCGGCTGTCGGTGCAGGTCCGCGCTGGCGGCCCGCTGCGCGCGCTGTTCGCCGAATGCACCGCGGCCGGGACGGTGCGCGGCATCGTCCAGCTGGAGGACGGGGCCGACGCCCCGCGCGCGCCCGGCGCCCTCGGCGAGGACGCGGTGCTGGCGGTGACCATCGAGAACCCGGGCCTGGACCCGCGCGAGCCGCAGCGCTACCAGAGCCTGGTCGCGCTGGGCGGCACCGGGTCGCTGGCCGAGGCTTTCGAGGACTACTTCCGCCAGTCCGAACAGCTGCCCACGCGCCTGCTGCTGGCCGCCGACGACCGCTCCTGCGCCGGGCTGATGCTGCAGAAGCTGCCCGGCGAGGAGGGCGATGCCGACGGCTGGGACCGCGCGGGCGCGCTGTTCGACACCCTGGCCGAAGCGGAACTGCTGTCCACCCCGCCGCGCCTGCTGGTGCACCGCCTGTTCCACCAGGAGCAGCCGCAACTGCTGGAGGAACGCCCGGTCCGGTTCGGCTGCTCCTGCTCGGCCGAGCGCGTGGCGGGCATGCTTCGCGGCCTCGGCGAGGCCGAGGTCCGGGCGGCCGCCGAGGCGACCGGCTCGGTGGACGTGCGCTGCGAGTTCTGCGGCCGCGAATATCACTTCCCTTTGGCGGAAATCGCGCTATTGTTCGAACAGCCGCCGGCCAACACGCCGGCGCCCGACCGGTTGCAGTAACCGGTTTCACGCGCAACAGGTTCGACGGTTCTGGGGAGGGCTGCGGCTTGTTAACCAATCGTAAATCCCATACGATCCCGTTCCCGCCCGCACGGGAACTGTCCGCCCGTACGCGGGTCTGACCGCATCGAACATGACCGCTCTTCGCCTGCCACTGCTGGCCGTCCTGCTGACCGCGCTGACCGCGGCCACGGGCGCGCACGCGCAGGTGCGGCCCAGCGGCGGCCAGGCCGTGCTGCCGGTGTGGGACAAGGGCAGCGGCAAGGTCGAGGCCGTGCTGCTGCTGGAGCCGGCCAGGGAAACCTCGCCGGGCGCACGCCTGCGCTTCGGCAACCATTCGCTGGACGCCGCCTTCGGGCTGGGCGCGGGCGATTCGCTCGGCCTGCTGTGCAGCGGCACCAGCGGCGGCAACATCAGCAGCCTGGCCAGCCGCTGCCTGCTCGCCAGCCTCGGCGACGAGGGCCGCGAGGCCAGCGGCCGGCGGCTGGCCGCGACGACCGCCATCAGCCGCCAGGGCAGCCGCTTCGGCTTCACGGCCGGCACCACCCAGGACGCGACCCTGCCGGCCTGGCTGCATGCCGGCGCGGCGCCGGCCGGCGGCCGGATCGAACAGAACGACCTCCAGGTCTTCGGCCAGAAGGACCTGGGCTCGGAAGCCTACGTCTCCATCGCCGGCACCTACGCCCGCGCGCGCCTGATCCCGCTGGCCGAGGCTCCCGGCCTGGCCGAGCGCTGGGACAGCAAGAGCCTGAGCGTGGGCGGCGGGTACGGCCCGTTCAGCGCCAACATCATCGGCCGCGTGGTCGATGGCCGCACCGGCGACAAGTGGGAGGGCCTGGGGCTGGGCCTGACCTGGCGCACGCCCTGGAGCGGGCAGCTCACCGTGGGCGCGGAGAACGTGGTCACCCGCGGCCGCAACCCCTTCTCGCCGTCCAGCGGCGACGCCGACGAGGGCGCCGTCCCCTACGTCCGCTACGAGCAGGGCCTGTAACGGCACTGTCGCCGGCGCGGCCGGCGTGCGCGAGCGTGGATAATGTCCGATCCCGCGCGGACCTCCCGATCCCGATGACAGCTACCACGGCCGCCGGCCTGCTGCAGCAGGCGGCGCAGTACGAACGCAGCGGTCGCGCCGACGAGGCGCTGCGCCTGGTACGCCAGGCCGCGGCGCTGCCCGCCGGCGACCCGGCGTCGCACCGCGATGCGGCGCAGGCGGCGATGCGGCTGGGCGACCCGGCGCTGGCGCTGGCGCAGATGGCGCTGGCCGTCGCGCAGGCCCCGGGCGACGCCCAGCTGCGGTTCCAGTACGCCTGCCTGCTGGCCCACCAGGGCGACCATGCCGGCGCGCTGGGCCATTTCCGGGAGAACGTCCGCCAGCTGCCCGGCCACGCGCAGGGCTGGCACCTGCTCGGCATTACCCTGCAGCGCCTGGGCCGGCATGCCGATGCCCTGGGTGCGCTGCGCCGCGCCCTGGCGCTGGCGCCGGAGAACCCGCGCACGCTGGAAGCGCTGGCCGAGTCCGAGTTCCACGCCGGCTACCCGGACGATGCCCTGCCGCTGTGGCAGGCCGTGCTGCGGCAGCGCCCGGACGACGCCGGCGTGATCCTGCGCACCGCCGAGACCCTCAACCGCCTGGGCCGCCACGCGGAGGCGCACGCGCTGCTGCGGCAGGCCGCCGAACGCCATCCGGACGCGGGCGACCTGTGGATGGCCCTGGCCCAGACCGCCGAGGACCTGGGCGACCGCGAGGCCGCGCGCCGGGCCTACCGAACCGCGCTGGAGCGCCGCCCGGATTGGGCCTTCCCGGTCAGCGGCCTGCTCGGCCTGGACCGCGCGCGGGCCGACGACGCGCTGGTCGCGCAGGCCGAGCGGCTGCTGGCCCGCGCCGACCTCCCCGACCCCGACCGCGCCCTGGTCGGCTACGAGCTGGGCAAGGTCTTCGACGGGCGCGGCCGCCATGCCGAGGCGATGGCGTGCTGGCACCAGGCCAATGCCGCGCGCGTGCGCATGACCGGCGCGGCCGATCCGGCCGCCATGCGGCGCAGGGTCGAGGACACCGTGGCCACCGTCAGCGGCGCGCGCATCGCCGCGCGCCCGGGCCGCTGGCGCGGCGACCCGGACCCGCGCCCGCTGTTCGTCGTGGGCATGCCGCGCAGCGGCACCACGCTCACCGAGCAGATCCTGGCGGCGCACCCGGACGGCCACGGCTGCGGCGAGCTGCCCGACCTGTCGCTGATCGCGCGCAACCTGCCGGCAAGCGCCGGGCCCGGGCGCGCGTGGCCGGAGTGCATCGAGGACATCCCCGACGACGCGCTGGCCGCCGCCGCCGCACGTTACCTCCGTGCCGCCACGCGCAACGCGCCGGCCGGCGCCCTGCGGCTGGTGGACAAGCAGCCGCTGAACTTCTTCCACCTGGGGCTGGTGCAGCTGCTGTTCCCGCAGGCGCGCGTGGTCTGGTGCCGGCGCGACCCGCGCGACATCGCCGTGTCGGTGTACGGCGAGAACTTCGCCCTGGAGGAACGGCTGGCCACGCGGCTGGACGGCATCGGCCACTACATCAACCTGCAGACGCGGCTGATGCGCCACTGGCAGGCGACCCTGCAGCTGCCCATCCTCGAACTGTGCTACGAGGAGCTGGCGCGCGAGCCCGAGCCGCTGGCGCGGCGCCTGGTCGGGTTCGCCGGTCTGCCGTGGGACCCGGCCTGCCTGGAATTCCACCGCAGCGAGCGCGGCGTGCAGACGCCCAGCCGCTGGCAGGTCAAGCAACCCATCTACACCCGTTCCATCGGTCGCTGGCGCAACCACGCCGCGCACCTGGCGCCGCTGCTGGAGGTGCTCGAGGCCGACGCCTACCCGCCGTCTTCGGCCGGCGGACCGGCCAGCAGCGACCAGGCGAGCACGCCCTCGGGCTGACGCAGCTCGCGGTACTGCACCGCGATGCCCGGCCGCGCCTGGCGCAGCATCCCGGCCAGCGCCGCGGCGTCCGCCTCGTCCAGCGCGCAGGCCACCATTTCCGCCGTGCGCAGGCGCGCAGCGTCCAGGCTCGCAGCCTGGGCATCCAGCGCATCCAGCGCAGCCGCCTCGCCTCCGGGGCCGACGCGGGCCAGCAGCCCGTGCACCGCGTCGCGCACTTCCAGCAACAAGTCCGGCGCCGGCGACGCCGCGATGGCCGCCGCCACGTCCTGCATGGCGCGGTTGTAGCGTTCGCGTGCCGCGTTGGCGGCGTCCGCGTCGACGCCCTGCCCGCCACGGGCCCGGGCCAGCCACGGTGCGACGCCGCGCGCAGCCGCCAGCAGCCCCTCGCCGTCGCGCAACCGGGCGTGGTGCGCCAGCTCCTCGCGCCCGACCCGCGCGAGCACCGAGCCGGCGTGGTGCATCACCAGCGCCAGCCCGCCCCCGGCGCGGGTCACGCGCAGGCACTCGGCCAGCGCCGCGGCGCGGTCGGCATACTCGAAGCCGAACTGGCTGACCACGCAGTCGAAGGTTCCCGTCGCGAACGGCAGCGCTTCCATCCGCACGCGGGAGTGGAAGCGGATGCCGCCGTGCCGGGCGGGATCGAACCAGGCCGGCGCCACGTCGGCCAGGTCGACCGCGTCGACCTCGACCGCACCCGGGCGGGCCTCCCACGCCAGCAGCGGCAACGGGCCGTTGCCGGTGGCCAGGTCCAGCACGCGGCTGCCCGGCGCCAGCCCGCCGAACAGCCTTCGCCAGAACGCGCCGATGGCCCCGGCGTAGTTGCCCTGGAAGCTGCCCGCGCACGAGTGGAGCCGCCCGCTGGACCAGTAGGCCGACCACGCCCGTCGCCGGCTTTCGTCGTTCGCGTCCATCGCCACCCCCGGATTCGCCTGAAGCATGCGGGCCGCGGCCGCGGCTGCCAAGCCCGGCCGCCGCGCGCCCCCAAAAAGGAAGGCCCCGTTTCCGGGGCCTTCCAGGTACCGCTTCGCTTGGACCGCGATCAGAACGTCTGCGTGTAACGGAAGTACACGGTACGGCCGTAGGCGTCGTACAGGTAGAAGTTCCACGGACGGCCGTCGTAGCCGACCAGCTCCGGATAGCGGTCGCCGACGTTGGTCGCACCCAGGGCGATCTTGCCGTTCCAGGGCGCGTTCCAGGTGACCTGGACGTCGTTGGTCGCGTAGCCGCCCACCTGCTGGGTGGTCGAGTTCGGCTCTTCCTGGCCACCGATGTAGTTGATGGTCCAGTTGAAGCCCCAGTCGCCCCAGCTCCAGTCGTTGGCCAGGTTGGCGCGCAGCTCCGGGTAGCCCAGGCGGCCGGCCCACTCGATCGTGGTGCCGCCGCCGCCGGTGACGTCGTACTTGTTGACGTACGAGACGGTCAGGCGGTTCTGCAGGCGGCCCCAACCGGAGAAGTCGAAGTCGGTGTTGGCCCGGAAGTCGACGCCGTCGGTTTCCAGCGTACCCTCGTTGGCGTAGCCGGTGATGATCTCCAGGATGCGGCCGGTGACCGGATCGCGGGTGATGCTCAGGCCCGCCGGGATCTCGCCGTACATGCCCGGATCCAGGTCCTTGTCGACGATGTCCTGGCCGGAGAACGAGGTGATGTTGTCCTCGACCTTGATGTTGTAGTAGTCGACGCTCAGGTCCAGCCAGTCGACCGGGTCGTACACCACGCCCACGCTCCACTGGGTGGACTGCTCGGACGCCAGCGACGGGTTGGCGATGAAGTACGAGTCCACCTGCACTTCGTCGACTTCGCCCTCGGAGTTGATGCAGTCCGGGGTCAGGCCGTTGAACACGCAGCTGGCCGGATCCTGCACGGGCTCGGCCGAGAACGAGTCGGCCTGGTTCAGGATGTCCAGGCCCGGGGCGCGGAAGCCCTGGCCGTACGAGGCGCGCAGGGTCAGGTTGTCCAGCGGCTGCCAGCGGGCGGCGATCTTCGGCGAGAAGTCGTTGCCGTAGTCGCTGTACTCGTCGTAGCGGCCGGCCAGGGTGATGTCGAAGGTGCTGGTGAACGGCAGCAGCCACTCGAAGTAGAACGAGGTGACGTCGCGGGCACCGGCCGAGGCGCCGCCCGACGAACCCAGGACCACGCCGGCCTGCGACAGCGAGTCGTAGATGTCGGCGTACTCCTCTTCGCGGTATTCCGCGCCGACCACGGCGTTGGAGATGCCGCCGCCCATTTCGAACAGGTCGAAGTTGACGTTGGCGTACCACTCCTTGCTCTTGAAGAACGAGTTGCGGCCGATGGTGGCGGTGAAGCCGTTCAGCGTCTCCGGGGTGGCGCCGTAGGGATCGGTCAGCAGGTAGTCGCCGGCGTCGATCGCCTGGTTGGCCAGGCTGGCGATGATGTAGCCGTAGCCGTTCTCGTCGTACTGGTAGTTGGTGCGACGGGCGCCGAAGTCCACCGAGATGGAGTCGGTCAGCTGGCCCTGGAAGCCGACCAGGTAGTCGGCATTGTTGGCCGTGGTGTAGTTGTCGCGGTTACCGGCCGCGGCGAAGCGGTGGTAGAAGTAGGTCGGCAGGCCGTCGGTGCCGTTGAGGTCCATGTCCGGGTCGATGCCGTACAGCTCGTAGGCGCGCTGACGGTTGGCCGACACCCAGGCGACGAAGTTGGGGTTGTTGATGTCCTGGCTGGTGCCGTTCGCGGCCCGGACCACGCCCGGGACCGGCGCGTAGCGACCGAAGGTCTCGACCTTGGTGTTGGTCGCCGTCATGTAGACGGTCCAGTCGTCGTTGATCTGGTAGTCGCCGCGGACGAAGACCGAGGTGTTGTCCACCGAGGCCTCGTTGGCCGCCACCGCGTTGAAGTCGAACGAGCAGTTGCCGGTGGGCTGGGTCCAGAAGCCGGGGTTGGCGCTGCTGTTGCAGTCGAAGCCCGGCACCGGACGCACGCCGGCGGCGGGGATCCGCTGGCCCGGGTTCTCCGGATCGTCAATCAGGCCGGTGTACCAGTTCAGGTAGTTGTTGCCGTAGGTCGAGTTGCCCAGGCCCTGGCCGCCGATCTGGTCGCGGGTGTAGACCATGCCGCGGCTGGACTTGGCCGCGCCACCGATCAGGCGGCCACGGTCGGAGGTGGTGCCGAAGACGGCCGAAACGTCTTCCAGGTCGCCGCCGGTGACCTTGGTCTGGCCGTAGCCGTAGCGCAGCTCGGCGCCGTTGAAGTCCTTGCGCAGGATGACGTTGACCACGCCGCCGATGGCGTCGGAGCCGTACACCGCCGAGGCGCCGTCGGACAGGATCTCGATGCGCTCGACCGCGGCCAGCGGGATGGCGTTGATGTCGGCGCCGGACGAGGCGCTCATCGGGTTGGTCGGCGCGCGACGGCCGTCGATCAGGACCAGGGTACGACCCGAGCCCAGGCCGCGCAGGTCGACGCTGGCCAGCGACTGGGCCGAGCTGCCCGACTGCGGCTTGAAGTTGCCGAAGGACGAGAAGGTGCTGTCGCGCAGCACGTCGGCGACGGAGACGTCGCCGGTGGCGTCGATGGAGGCGCGGTCGATCACGATGACCGGCACGGCACCCTCGATGTCGGCGCGCTTCAGGCGCGAGCCGGTGACCTCGATGCGGTCGAGGGTCTGGGCCTCGCCCTCTTCGGCTTCCTGCGCGAACGCGGCCGGGGCCACGGCAGCGGCGGCAAGGCCGGCCAGCAGGCCATAGCGCACCGCGTCGCTCAGCGGATTGCGGTTCAACTTCATCTTCTCTCTCCAGCGTGATGGAAATACCGGGGCGCCTGGCGCAGGCGCTCGAATGGTTTGCCGTGCAACGGTCGTCGCAGGGCTGGGCCGGAAGTTAGCAATTCCTTAACTCGGTCGCAAGCAAGTGAAACAGAATCTTCCGAAACCATCTGCCGCGTGCAAAAACCGTTTCCAATTCATCGGCTTACGACGCCTCTCCCCGTACGCCGCCCAATGGTTGCGCACGGGCCCGCCACGCGCGAAACGGTGGGGAGGACCAGAATGCGCGAACCTACGCCGGCGGATGGAGGCCGCGTGGCCCCCTCTCCCGCGCGAACGCGCCGGCGGCCCATGCAAGGAAGTGCCGCCCTTGGGCGGCTGCCTGCTACTGCCGCAGCGCCTCGATCGGGTCCAGCTGCGAGGCCTTGCGCGCCGGGTAGTAGCCGAAGAACAGGCCGGTGGCCACCGAGAACGCCGCGGCCATCACGATGACCTGCACGTTGAGCTGCACCGGCAGTTCGCTGAAGCGCCCGACCAGCAGCGCGCCGACGATGCCGATGACGATGCCCAGCGCGCCGCCCACCAGCGAGATGAGCATGGCCTCGGCCAGGAACTGCCGCCGGACGTCGGAGGGCCCGGCGCCCACGGCCAGACGCAGGCCAATCTCGCGGATGCGCTCGGTCACCGAGACCAGCATGATGTTCATGATGCCGATGCCGCCGACCACCAGCGAGATGGTGGCCACCGCGCCCAGCAGCAGCGACATCAGCCGCGTGGTGGCAGTGCGGGTGGCGACGATCTCGGAGATGTTGCGCACGCGGAAGTCGTCCGCAGCGCCGGGCTCGATGCGGTGCCGCTGGCGCAGCAGCGACTCCACCTCGCCCTGCACGTAGCCCAGGTCGCGGGCGTCGGCCACGGTGAGCGAGATCTGCATCACCGCGCCGGGCGGCAGGCCCATGGCGCCCATCAGCCGGCGGCGCGCGGTCTCCAGCGGCACCAGCACCACGTCGTCCTGGTCCTGGCCGAAGCCGCCCTGCCCCTTGGGCCGCAGCGTGCCCACGACGGTGAACGGCGTGCGGCCCAGGCGCACGGTCTGGCCGATGCCGGAGTCCTCGCCGAACAGGGTGCGGCGCACCGTCTCGCCGAGCACCACCACCTTGTCGGCGGCGGTGTAGTGCTGCGGCTGGAGGCCTTCGCCCTCGGCCACGACCCAGCCGTTGATGTCGAAAAAGTCCGGCTGCACGCCCTGCCAACTGGTGGCGGCGTTGTTCTCGGCGAACACCACCTGGGTGCTGCCGCGCAGGGTACCGGAGACCAGCTGCACCTCCGGGATCTGCTCGCGGATGGCGTCCACGTCGCCCTGGTTCAGGGTGAAGAAGCTGCTGGCGCTCATGCGCACGCCGCCCATGCTGCGCGGCACGTCGGGCGAGATGTCCAGGCGCTGCGAGCCCAGGCCGGACACCATGCGGTCGATCTCGGCCTGGGTGCCCTGCCCCACCGAGACCATCACGATCACCGCCGAGATGCCGATGATCACGCCCAGCGAGGTCAGCGCGCTGCGCATCCAGTTGCCGCGCAGGGCGTAGACCGCGGTGCGCAGGATGTCCATGAAGCTCATGCGTGCAGCTCCTCGTGCGAGGCCTCGTGCAGCTCGCCGTCGCGCATGATGCAGATGCGGTCGGCGTGCGCGGCCACGTGCGCGTCGTGGGTGATCAGCACCACGGTGTGGCCCTCGTCGCGCAGCTGCTTGAACAGGGCCAGGATCTCCTCGCCGGTGCGGCTGTCCAGGGCGCCGGTGGGCTCGTCGGCCAGCAGCACCGGCGGGCGGTTGATCAGCGCACGGGCGATGGCCACGCGCTGCTGCTGGCCGCCGGACAGCTCGTTGGGGCGGTGGTCCACGCGGGCGCCCAGGCCCACGGCCTCCAGCGCCGCGCGGGCGCGCTCCAGGCGCTCGGCGGGCGGCACGCGGGCGTAGCCCAGCGGCATGGCCACGTTGTCCAGCGCGGTCATCCGCGGCAGGAGGTGGAAGCCCTGGAACACGAAGCCGATCTTCTCGCGGCGCAGGGTCGCCAGGCCCTCGGCGTCGAGCGTGGCCACGTCCACGCCGTCGCAGAGGTAGCGCCCGGCGCTGGGGGTGTCCAGGCAGCCGATCAGGTTCATGAGCGTGGACTTGCCCGAGCCGGACGGGCCCATGATGGCCACGAACTCGCCCGCGTCCACCCGCAGGTCCACGTCACGGAGCGCGACCACCTCGGCCTCGGTGCCCGCGGCGTAGACCTTGCCCAGGCCGTGGGTCTGGATCACGGGCACGGCCCCGGGCCGGGGCAGGCCCGCCGCGTCGCCGGTGCTCATTGCGCGGCCCGCTCGCCGGTGACCAGCAGGTCGCCCTCGGCCACGCCGGAGATCTCGGTGCTGCTGCCGTCGCTGGCGCCGACCCGCACCTGCACCGGCTCGGGCCGGCCGTCGGCCAGGCGGTAGACCACGGCGCGGCGCGCGCTCAGCAGCGCGGCCAGCTGCCGGTCCCAGGCCTGCCGGCGGGGTTCGTCGAGGCGCTCGCGGAAGGCGGCGAAATCCTGCTGGAAGCGGTCGAGCATGCGCTGGCGGATCTGCGCGTCGACGGTGCCGCCCTGGCCGGGGCCGCCGCGGATCACGAACGCGCCGGGCGGGCCGCCGGCGATGCCGCCCCGCTGCTGCTGCGCGCGCGCCGCCTCCATCGCCCGCCGCCCGGCCTCCTGGCGCTCGCGCACGGCCGCCACCGCCGCGTCGAAGGCGGCCTGCTGCGCGGCGTCGAGCTTCAGCGTGGCGGCGAAGGCCTCCAGGTCGGCCAGCATGCCGCCGCCGCGACCGGGCTGCGGCGAAGCGGCCGCGGCGTCGGCCTCCTGCCCGGCGGGCTTGTAGCGCAGCGCGGCGTTGGCCACCTTGAGCACGTTGTCGCGCCGGCTGACCTCGATCTCCGCGTTCACCGTCAGTCCCGGCAACAGGGTGCCGTCGCTGTTGTCGACTTCGACCACCACCGGATAGGTCACCACATTGTTGGTGGTCGTGGCCGCCAGCCGCACCTGGGCCACGCTGCCGCGGAACTGGCGGTCGGGGAAGGCGTCGGCGGTGAAGGTCACGCGCTGGCCCGGCTTGACCTGGCCGATGTCGGCCTCGTCCACCGCCAGCTCGATCTTCATCTTGGACAGGTCCTCGGCGATGGTGAACAGCTCCGGTGCCTGCAGGCTCGCGGCCACGGTCTGGCCGGGCTCGATGCTGCGGGTCAGGACCACGCCGTCCACCGGCGAGCGGATCACGGTGCGCTCGAGGTTGACCCGGGTGGTCTGGGTCGAGGCGGTCTGCTGCCGGATCTGCGCCTGCGCGGCGGCGACCTGGGCGTTGGCCTGGTCCAACGCCGCCCGCGCCAGGTCGACGTCGCTGCGCGCCACCAGCTGGCGCTGCGCAAGCTCGGCCTTGCGGTTGTAGTCCAGCTCGGCGTTGCGCTGGGTGGCCAGGGCCTGGCTGAGCGAGGCGCGGGCGCTGGCGATCTGGGCGTTGCCCTGCTGGATCTGCGCCTCGTAGGTCTTGGGGTCGATGCGCGCCAGCACCTGGCCCCGGGTGACGCGGTCGTTGAAGTCCACCAGGACCTCGGTCACCTGGCCGGAGATCTGGCTGCCGACGGTGACGGTGGAGATGGCGCTGAGCGTACCGGTGGAGGAGATGGCCACGCGGATGTTGCCGCGCTCCACCGGCACCGTCCGGTAGGTGCTTTCGCCGCCGCCCTCCTTGCGCTGCTGCCAGTACCAGGCTGCGCCGCCGACCAGGACGAGGGCGGCCAGGGCGATCAGGCCGCGCGACAGCCGGGCGCGGGAACGGGGGGCTTGCGGACGGACGGGTCGGCTCATGCGGGGGTGGCGTGGGGGAACCTGGACAATCTAACGCACGGCCCGGCGGCAGGTTGACGCGCCGTGCGGCCGGCCCGCGACTCAGTCCGGGACGGTCGCGCCGGGAAAGCGCACGGTGGCCGTGGTGCCCGAGTCGCGGGTGCTGTCCAGGTGGATGGTCCAGCCGAAGCGCTCGCACAGCCGGCGCACGATGGACAGCCCCAGCCCCGGCCCCTGCGGCCGGTCGCCGCGATAGAACGGCTCGAACGCGCGGGCCAGTTCCTCGGCGGACATGCCGATGCCGGTGTCGCGCACCTCCACGGAGGCGTCCTCCACCACCACCACCACGCGGCCCCGGTCGGTATAGCTGACCGCGTTGCGCAACAGGTTGCCGAGCACCACGTGCAGCACGCGCGGCGGCGCGTACAGCCGCGGCGTGCCCCGGCACTCCACTTCCAGCTCCACCGGCTTGTCGCCGAGCATGGTGCGGGCGTTCTCGGCCTCGCCGTGCACCACCTCGCAGACGTCGAACCATTCGCTCTGCGGTTCCACGTCCGACTCGCGGGCGAGGATCAGGAAGGCGTCGACCACCGCCTCCATGTCGCGGCCGGCGCGCTGGATGCGCTGCAGGCTGCGCACCACGCGCGGCTGTTCGGCTTCCGACAGCGCCATGTCGCTGGCCACGCGGATCACCGTCAGCGGGGTACGCAGCTCATGGCTGGCGTCGCGGGTGAAGTTGCGCTCGCGGGCGATCTGCGCCTCGACCCGCTCGCCCAGCGCGTGCAGCGCGCCGGCCAGCTGCCGGGCCTCGCCCTGCATGTCCGCCGGCAGCCGCTCGGGCGCCAGCGCCGTCACGTCGGGCTGGCGCGGGTCCCAGCGCGAGACGTGCCGCGCCAGCCAGGCCACGGGCGAGACCAGGCGCGAGGACGCGCGGTAGGTCAGCCAGGTGGCGCCATAGATGGCGAACAGCGCCGCCATCGCCGGCAGCACGGCGAACCACACCGCCACGCGGGTGGCCTTAGAGCGCAGGAACACCAGGTACAGCGTGCCGGCCTCGCGCCGGTCCACCCAGACCAGCTGGCCGTCGCCGCGCAGGTCGTGGAAGCCCGGCTCCAGGCCGCGCAGGTTGGGCGGCAGGGCCAGGTTGGAATAGCCGCGCTCGACCAGGTAGCCGCGCAGGACGTGGGTGTTGGGCGGGGGCTGCACCCGCGAAGCGTCGTAGAGCTCCCAGTAGTGCTGGGCCTCTTCCTGCAGCGTGGTCTGGATGAAGCTGTACTTGAACAGCAGCGCGACCACGTAGAAGGCAAGGATGATCGCCAGGCTCGCCATCACCATCTGCAGGATGAAGGCGAGGCGGATCTTGCGTGGCAAGCCGTGGGCCATGGGCGGGAATCAGTAACGCGGCCGCCAAATGTAGGCAAGCGGACATCGCCGCACCATGAGCGCGGGCGATGCCCCTCCGTTCCATGGTGCGGCGAC
>DASRYN010000288.1:0-8582 GCA_035687185.1 Pseudoxanthomonas sp.
GGCGGTCGCCCGGGTCGGCAGCTCCGGCGGCCACGGCCGGCCGGCGCTGTACTTCGAGCTGCGCCACAACGGCCGCCCGGTGGATCCCTCGGCCTGGCTGCAGCGGCGCTGACGCCCCGGTTCAAGCGGCATTTACGCCGCCATCGCGCATAATCGGGCCGCGCGCATGGGCGCGTTCCCGGAGCCTTCGATGCGCCGCTTCCGTTTCGCCGTGATCCTGCCGATGCTGCTGCTGGCCGCCGCGCCGCCGGCGCTGGCGCAGCAGCCGCCTCCGGCGGCGCAGGAGGACGCGCCCGCGCAGGAGGACGCCCAGGCGCCCGTACCGGCCAGCGACGATCCCGACGCCGCCAACGCCGCCGCCTCGAAGGTGCCGCTGGCCGAGATCCGCCGCTACGTGGCCGTGTACAACGCCATCAAGGAGGCCTATGTCGACCCGGTGGACGACCGCACCCTGATGCAGTCGGCCATCCGCGGCCTGCTGCTGGACCTGGACCCGCACAGCGCGTACCTGGATCGGGCCGAGAGCGAGGCCTTCGACGAGCAGACCAGCGGCGCCTACGACGGCATCGGCGTGGAGCTGCTGCAGCAGGACAACGGGCTGAAGGTCATCGCGCCGATCGACGGCACCCCGGCCGCGCGCGCCGGCGTGCTGGCCGGGGACACCATCATCGCCATCGACGGCAAGCCCATCGCCCAGGTGGAGGGCATGGAGCCGCTGCGCGGCGAGCCGGGCAGCAAGGTCACCATCACCCTGGTGCGCGAGGGCCGCGACCGGCCCTTCGACGTGACCCTGGTGCGCGAGACCATCCGCGTGACCAGCGTGCGCAGCCGGATTCTGGAACCGGGCTACGGCTACGTGCGCATCAGCACCTTCCAGGCCGACACCGGCGCCGATTTCCGCCAGCACCTGGACCGGCTGCAGGCCCAGGCCGGTGGCCGCCTGCGCGGCGTGGTGCTGGACCTGCGCAGCAACCCGGGCGGGCTGCTGACCGCCGCGGTGCAGGTGGCCGACGAATTGCTCGAGCGCGGCGGCATCGTCAGCACCCGCGGCCGCATCGCCATCAACGACACGCGCTTCGACGCCACCTCCGGCGACCGCCTGCGCGGCGCGCCGGTGGTGGTGCTGGTGGACGCCGGTTCGGCCAGCGCCGCCGAGGTGCTGGCCGGCGCCCTGCGCGACAACGGGCGTGCGCGCGTGGTCGGCAGCCGCACCTTCGGCAAGGGCTCGGTGCAGACCCTGCTGCCGCTGGACAACGGCGATTCGGTCAAGCTGACCACGGCCCGCTACTACACCCCCAGCGGCCGCTCGATCCAGGCCAGCGGCATCGTCCCGGACGTCGAGCTGAAGCCCGAGCCGGCGCCTGGCGACGGCGACGCGCCCGCCAGCCTGGCTGGGCTGAGCGAGGCGGTCCTGCCCGGGCACCTGCAGGGCGAGGAGGAGGGCCGCGACGGCTACAGGCCGGGCGCGGCGCTGCCGGGCGACGCGCCCATCGCCGCCGCGCTGGCGGAGCTGAAGAAGCTGGTGGCTGCCGCGCCGGCCGCGGCCGTGGCGCGCTGAGCCCGGCGCGGGCCTGGCCTCAGCGCGGGGGCTTGGCCGGCAGCGGGAACGGGGTCACCACCTTCTCGCCGGTGGCGGCGTCGCGGATGGCCGACTGGCCCTTCCGTTCCACTTCCTCCACCCGGACGATGCTCTGCATCGGCAGGTGCAGCATCCGCGTGTTGCCGAACTCGTCGCGCAGCCGTTCCTCGGTGGGGTCCACCACCAGGCCCTCGTGCAGGTCGAACACCAGGTCGCCGACTTCGGTGAAGCCCCACAGCGAGCTGCCGGACACATGCCGTGCGTACAGCTCGTAGACCTTGCCGTGGTTGAGGAAGGTGACCTTGTAGAGCGGTTTGGCCATGGGCGGGGATGCGGGACGCGGACAGGCGCAGGATGGGGCGCGCCCGGCCCGATTCCAAGGGCTCAGTAGCCCTTCTGCCGGCGCAGCCGCCGCGCGATCCCCGCGCGCACCACCAGGGCGAAGGCCACCCCGAACAGGAACCCGGCCACGTGCGCGGCCCAGGCCACCG
This sequence comes from Pseudoxanthomonas sp., assembly GCA_035687185.1. GTDB lineage: Bacteria > Pseudomonadota > Gammaproteobacteria > Xanthomonadales > Xanthomonadaceae > Pseudoxanthomonas. Next base: position 2,071 of record DASRYN010000288.1, read on the forward strand.
CGCCGAAGGCCGGGCCGATGTACATGAACAGCACCTGCAGCGCGGCCCAGATGCCGATCAGCAGGAACGCCGGCGCGCGCACGAATTCCAGGAACAGCCCCAGCGGCAGCACCACGCCCAGCCGCGCGCCGGGAAACAGCGCCAGGTAGGCGCCGATCACCGCCGAGACCGCGCCGCTGGCGCCGATCACCGCCCGGTCCGGGCTGCCGAGGGTGCTCACCGCGGCCAGGTTGGCCGCCGCCCCGCCGCACAGGAACAGGAACAGGAAGCGCCATGGCCCCATCGCCCGCTCCGCGGGCAGGCCGAAGATCAGCAGGAACACCAGGTTGCCCAGCAGGTGGGCCCAGTCCGCATGCAGGAACAGGGCGGTGAACAGGCGCAGCACGCTGCCGTCGCGCAGCGCCGCCAGCAGCGCGTCGCCCCCGCCCAGGCCGCGGGCCAGCGCGCCCCAGGCCAGCCACAGGCTGCGCCGGGCCTCGTCCGGGCGGCCCAGCATCCACAGGAAGGCCAGCCACAGCGCCGCCAGCAGCAGCGGCGTGGCCCAGCGCAGCGACGGTTTCCGGCGCGACGGCAGCGATACGAACATGGCGCGCACTATGCCGGAGCCGGCCCGGCGTCTCCACGCCGGGTCCACCGGGACGTCGTTATTGTCTTGTTAAAGACACCGGCTATACTCCAATACGGCGTCGTATGTCGGGAGGGGAATCCGACGGCGCAGGTGGCCCGGGGGAGGGCCCTGGCTGACGCTGGATCCCACAACCCACGCTTTCGGAGACGCAGCACCATGCAATACGCGCAGATCACCCGCTACACCGCCCTCGCCCTGGGCATCGCCGGCGCCCTCGCCTGCGGCCATGCCCAGGCCGCCGCGTTCCAGCTGAAGGAGAACAGCGTCAAGGCGCTGGGCCGCGCGATGGCCGGCTCGGCCTCGGCCAAGGGCGACGCCTCGGTGGTGGTCAACAACCCGGCGCTGATGTCCACCTTCGACCGCACCACCGTGCAGGGCGACGCGACCGCCATCGACCTGTCCTTCAAGTTCGACGGCAGCGGCTCGGCCGCGGCCGGCACCCCGCTGCAGCAGCCGCTGACCGGCGGCAACGGCGGGGACGCCGGCGGCCTGGCCGCGATCCCGGCGGCCTCGTTCATCCTGCCGCTGGAAGGCGGCTTCGAGTACCTGACCCTGGGCGCGATGATCAGCGCGCCGTTCGGCCTGAAGACCGACTACGACGCCGGCTGGGAAGGCCGCTACCACGCCCTGAAGTCCGACGTGCGCATCATCGACCTGACCCTGGCCGCCTCGGTCGAGCTCAGCGACCGCTTCTCGGTCGGCCTGGGCGCGGTGTACGAGCACTCGGACGTGACCCTGTCCAACGCCATCGACTTCGGCTCGGCGCTGTGCGCCAACCCGGCCACCCAGGCGCTGTGCTTCATGCCCAACCCGGTCGCCGGCCCGTTCGGCCCGCAGAAGAACGACGGCATGGTCGAGGTGCAGGGCACCGACAACAGCCTGGGCTGGATCGTCGGCCTGAGCTGGCGCCCGACCGACACGCTGTCCATCGGCTACATGCACCGCTCGGAGATCGACCACGAGCTGGACGGCGAGGCCGACTTCACCGTGCCGGCCAACGTGGCCAGCATCCTGGCCGCCACCGGCCAGTACGTGGACACCGACGCCGGCGCCAAGCTCACCACCCCGAGCGTGGACACCCTCAGCGCCACCTGGCAGGCCACCGACCGCTTCGCCCTGATGGGCGAGGTCTCGCGCACCGACTGGCGCTCGCTGAAGGAGATCCGCATCGAGTTCGACAACCCGCGCCAGGCCGACTCGGCCGAGGACTACAACTGGGACGAGAGCTGGTTCTACACCCTTGGCGGCGAGTACGCGCTCAACGACCGCGTCACCCTGCGCGCCGGCATCGCCCGCGACGAGTCGCCGGTGAGCCTGCCGTACCGCACCCCGCGCATGCCCGACCAGGACCGCAACTGGTACTCGCTGGGCGTGACCTGGGCGGCCACGGACAACTTCGAGCTCAGCGCCAGCTACGTGCACCTGGAGCTGGCCGACGACCCGCGGATCGACCTGCTGTCCTCCAGCCGTTCGCGCCTGACCGGCACCTACGACGGTGGCGCCAACCTGTTCGGCATCTCGGCCCAGTACAAGTTCTGAGCCTGCCGCCAGGCGACGCGAAAAGGCCCCGCTCCGGCGGGGCCTTTTCCTTTGCGGCGAGGGACCGCCGGCTCAGTAGGGCAGCCCGGCCACGTCCAGGTCCACCGACCACACCGCGCCGGCGCCGGTCAGGTACAGGGTGCGGCGCTGCGGGCCGCCGAAGGCCGCATTGGTGATGTTGGCGTCCACGGTGATGGTGGCCAGCTCCTGTCCCTGCGGCGAGATCACGCGGACGCGCCGCAGGTTGTGCTCGGTCAGGTAGACGTTGCCCAGGCAGTCCACCGCCAGGCCGTCCGGCACCTGCGCCTTGGCCAGGTCGCGGCCGGCCTGCGCGCGGCCGTCGACCAGCGGATAGGCGCGCAGCACGCCGTCCTCGCCGCCGCCGGCCACGTACAGCGTGTCGCCCGCGGGCGAGAGGGCGATGCCGTTGGGGTTGCGCAGGCTCTCGTCCACGGCCTCGACGCTGCCGTCCGTGCCGACGCGGTAGACGCGGGTGCGGTCCTGGCCGCCCGGCGCGGCCGCGCGCTGGAAGTCCGGGTCGGTGAACCAGACCGTACCGTCGGCCCCGATCACCAGGTCGTTGGGGGAATTGAACGGCTGGCCGCGGTATTCGCCGACGATCCGCATGCGCGCGCCGTCGCGCAAGTCGTAGCGCGAGAGTTCCTTGCGGTCGTGGGTGGCGGCCACCAGCGCGCCGTCGCTGCCCAGCGCCAGGCCGTTGCTGCCGCTGGCCTCGATCGCGGTCTCCATGCGGCCGTCGGCGGTCAGCCGGCGGATGCGCGAGGGAAAGCCCGGCTCGAAGGTGAAATCGGAGAAGTACAGCGCCTGGCCGGTCCACACCGGCCCCTCGTACAGGCCCTTGCTGCCGTCGCCGTCGGCCGCGGCGATGCGCGTGGCGGCGATCTCGCCGGTGGGCGCGGTGCCCGGTTCGGCGGGGCAAAGCGGGTGGCGCGGCGCAGCCGCGGCGGGCGCTTCGGGCTGCGTCGCGGGCGGCGCGGCTGCGGGCGCGGCGGCGGTTGCAGCATCGGGGCTGGCATCCTCGCGCTGGCAGGCGGCCAGCAGCGCGGCGAGCAGGGCGGCGGACAGGGCGGTGCGGGGCAGTGTGCGCATCGGGGTTCCGGTGGGTGGGCCGGCGCCATCCTAGCGCGCCGGGCCCGGCGCGGCTCAGCCGCCCACCAGCGCCCGCAGCGTGGCCTTGAGCCGGCGGCCCTCGGTGCGGAAGTACTCGCGCTCCTCGCGCCATGCCGGGAACCGGGCCTCCACCTCGCGCCAGAACGCAGGGGAATGGTTGGCCTGCAGCAGGTGGCACAGCTCGTGGACCAGCACGTACTCGAAGGCCGAGGGCCGGCCCAGCACCAGGGCCAGGTCCAGCGACAGCGTGCCGTCGGGAGCCAGGGAACCCCACAGCGAGGACATGACCTTCAGCCGCACCTGCCGCGGCGGGCGCGGCAGCGAGGGCAGGTAGGCCGGGAGCCAGCGGCCGATGTCGGCGCGCGCCTCGGCCTCGTAGAAGGCGCGCAGCGCGCGGCGCAGGCCGGCCCCGCTCGCGCGCGGCGGCAGCTGCACGTGCACGCCGTCGGCCTCGCGGGCGATGCGGACGTAGCGCCCGGACTGCCAGTGCAGCGGCAGTGGCGCGCCGCGCAGCGGCAGCTCGGCGGTGACGCCGGCTTCGAGCGAGGGCGGCGCCCCGGCCTCCGGCAACTGCCGCTGCAGCTGCGCTTCCAGCCACTGGCGGTGCTCGTGCAGGAAGCGCTCGCCCGCGGCCAGGCTGGCGCGCGGCGGCAGGGTCAGGCGCGCGCCGCGCTCGTCCACGCTCAGCTTCAGCCGCCGCGCGCGCGGGTCGCGCACCCGCTGCACGGTGATGCTGCGGCCGTCGTCCAGCGCCAGCTGCAGCGTGTCGCGTTCCACGCGCTGCGGCGCGCGGGCGATGAAGCGTCGTGGCGGGGCGGGCATGCGCCGATTCTACGCAGGCGGCACGGGCGCGTCGCCGCGCGCGACCACGATGCCGGCCATGGCCTCAGGCGTCGGCCTTGCTCAGCTTCAGCGCCGATTCCAGCACCAGGAACAGGCGGCGAACCTCGCCGGCCAGCAGCGCGAAACGCGCGTCCAGCTCGGCACGCACGTCGTCGCGCTCGGTGCTTTCCAGCTGGTCCACCGCGCCGTCGAGGAACTTGAGCTTGCGCACCACCAGGTCCTCGCCCAGGACGAAGGACACGTGGTCGTCCAGGTTCAGCGCCAGCTTCGTCACCTGCTTGCCGGCTTCCAGGTGCTTGGCGATCTCGTCGGACAGCAGCTCCTGGTGCTGGGCCTTGACCACCGCGCCGCCGTCCATCGCGTCCTTCAGCTCGCACTCGTCGCCCAGCGACAGGCCTTCGGGCAGCGGCTCGCCGGCGATCCAGGCGGTGAGCACGCTGCGCGGGGCGACCTCGGCGTTGGGCGGGATCGCCGGGAAGCTGCCCATGGCGCGGCGGATCTCCGAGGCCACCGCCTCGCCGGTCTTGCGCGAGGAGGTGTCCACCGCGAGGAAGCCGTGCTCCAGGTCCAGCATCGCGTCGGTGCGCGAGCCCTTGACGAAAGCGCGCGGCAGCAGCTCGTGCAGCAGGTCGTCCTTCAGCCGCTTGCGCGCGCGGCCGCCGAGCTTGCGGCCCTCCTTCTCCTCGATCTCGGCCACCTTCTGCGCCAGCAGGTCGTTGACCACCGAGCCGGGCAGGATCTTGTCCTCGCCGCCCACGGTCAGCCACACGGCGTCGCCGACGCGGTGCGAGAGCGCCGCCTCGCCGCGGCCGAAGGGCGAGACGAAGCCGCGCGAGGACAGCTCCAGCGGGCCGACCGGGCGCAGCGCGGCCTCGGGCAGCAGGGCGTCGAGCTGGGAGAAGTCGTGGCTGGCGGGGAAGCGGAAGAAGGTCAGGTTGCGGAAGAACATGCGGAAGTCGGTACCGGACGGCGTGCGTGGACGGACGGGTGCGGCGCGCCGGGCGCGCCGCGCGATGGACGTGGGCGGGGGACGGCGGTCAGCTGCCGCCGTCGTGCGGCTCGCCGGCCAGCCAGGCGCGTGCGTCGGCGCGTGCGGCGCCGTCGCGATGGCCCAGGGAGAGGAAGTCGAACAGCTTCGGGTCGGCCAGCTGCGAGGGGCGGATGTCGGCCATCGCCCGTGCGATCTGCTCGATGCGGCCGGGCGATTCCCTTTCCCACTGCTTCAGCATCAGTCCGACCTGCTTGCGCTGCAGGTTTTCCTGGCTGCCGCACAGGTTGCAGGGGATGATCGGGAACTGCTTGGCCTCGGCGTACGCGACGATGTCGCTCTCGCGCACGTAGGCCAGCGGGCGGATCACCACGTGCCTGCTGTCGTCGGACAGCAGCTTCGGCGGCATGCCGCTGATCTTGGCGTGGTGGAACAGGTTCATGAAGAACGTGGCCACCATGTCGTCGCGGTGGTGGCCCAGCGCGATCTTGGTGAAGCCGTTGGCCTCGGCGTAGGAATACAGCGAGCCGCGGCGCAGCCGCGAGCACAGGCTGCACATGGTCTTGCCTTCCGGGATCACCCGCGAGACCACCGAATAGGTGTCCTGCTCGATGATGTGGAAGGGCACGCCGATCGAGGTCAGGTAGTCGGGCAGCACGTGCTCGGGGAAGCCGGGCTGCTGCTGGTCCAGGTTCACCGCCACCAGCTCGAAGCGCACCGGCGCCTTCTTCTGCAACTGCAGCAGGATGTCCAGCATCGTGTAGCTGTCCTTGCCGCCGGACAGGCAGACCATGACCTTGTCGCCTTCCTCGATCATCGCGTAGTCGGCGATGGCCTGGCCGACCTGGCGGCGCAGGCGCTTGGCCAGCTTGGCCTGCTCGTGCCGGGCGACCCTGGGGTCGGCGCGGCGGGGGGCGGGTTCGGGCAGGGGCAGGACGGCGGACATGGCGCCATTGTAACTGCCGCCGCGCGCCGGGCCGGCGCATCGGCGCTATGCTCGCGGCGTGGACAGCCAGGACCCCGCCGAGACCGCCCGCCAGCTCGCGCAACTGCGCCGCGAGCACCGCGAGCTCGACGCCGAGATCGAGCGCCTGGTGGCGGCGATCGAGGCCGACGAACTGGCGGTCAAGCGCCTGAAGAAGCGCAAGCTGTGGCTGAAGGACTGCATCGCCCGGCTGGAGAGCGCGCTGATCCCGGACGAGCCGGCCTGAGGCGCGCCCGCGCGGGCGGGCGCGCGGCTCACTCGGCCGGGGCGGCCGGCTCGGGCGCGGCGGCTTCCGGGCTGACCCGCTCGATCGTGTGGCGCAGCTCGCGGCCCAGGATCAGCTTGGCGTCCTTGGCCCACACGTCTAGGCGGTCGTCGAACACCAGCTTGCTGTTCTG
>DASRYN010000289.1:0-16064 GCA_035687185.1 Pseudoxanthomonas sp.
CCGTCGGCGCCTATGCCGCGCTGTACGCGCCGACGGCCCAGGACGCCGCGCCCGCCGCCGCGCCGGCGCCACTGCCGCCCGTCCGCGAGGGCGAGGCGCCGCCGCTGGGCTATGCCGTCGCGCAGCTGCACGGCATCTACATCCTGGCCGAGAACGCCGACGGGCTGGTGGTGGTGGACATGCACGCCGCACACGAGCGCATCGGCTACGAGCGGCTGAAGGCCGCGCACGACGGCATCGGCCTGCGCGCGCAGCCGCTGCTGGTGCCGCTGTCGCTGGCGGTGGGCGAGCGCGACGCCGACGTGGCCGAGCGCGAGGCCGCCACCCTGGCCGAACTGGGCTTCGAGGTCACCCGCAGCGGCCCGCAGACGCTGGCGGTGCGCAGCGTGCCGGCGCTGCTGGCCCATGCCGACCCGGAGGCGCTGCTGCGCGACGTGCTGGCCGACCTGCGCGAGCATGGCGCCACGCGCCGCGTGGCCGCCGCGCGCGACGAGCTGCTTTCGACCATGGCCTGCCACGGCGCCGTGCGCGCCAACCGGCGCCTGACCATTCCGGAAATGAATGCCCTGCTGCGCGACATGGAGGCCACCGAGCGCTCGGGACAATGCAACCACGGCCGCCCGACCTGGGCGCGCTTCAGCCTGGGGGAGATCGACCGATGGTTCCTGCGGGGACGATGAGGGGCAGGGCGGGGGCAGCGCTCGCCGCCGTGCTGGCCGTGCTGGCGCTGGCGGCATGCCGCCAGGAGCCCGCGCCGCAGCCGGCCGCCAGCCGGCCGGTGGACCCGGCCTTCGTGGCCGCCACCGAGGAATGGCGCCGCCAGCGGCTGGACGCGCTGCTGCAGCCCGACGGCTGGACCAGTCTGGTCGGTCTGCACTGGCTGGAGCTCAAGGCGCACTACGTGGGCAGCGGCGAGCGCATCGGCAATGCGGTGCGTTTCGCCTTCGGCCCGCCGCGGATGGGCATGGTCGAGCGCGATCCGAAGGGCCGCTACTGGTTCGTGCCCGAGCGCGGCGTGGAGCTGACCTTCAACGGCGAGCCGCTGCGCGGCCGCGTGCGCCTTCCCAGCGACCAGGACGCGGAGCCGGGGGTGATCGGCTTCGACGGCGGCAAGGGCCGGGTGACGCTGCTGCGCCGGGGCGACCGCCACGCGCTGCGGGTCCGGCATGCCGACGCGCACACGCGGGTGAACTTCGCCGGGCTGTCGTACTGGCCGGCCGATCCGTCCTGGCGCATCGTCGGGCGCTTCGTTCCGCACCCGCCGGGCAAGACCCTGCCCATCGGCGACATCGTCGGCACGCAGACCGATTCGCCCAACCCGGGCGTGGTGGAGTTCGAGCGCGACGGCCGCGGCTACCGGCTGGAGACGCTGGGCGCGCCGGGCGGCAAGCTGTTCATCGTCATGGCCGACCGCACCAGCGGCCACGGCAGCTATCCTGCCGGGCGCTTCCTCGACGCCGATGCGCCCGATGCGCACGGCCGCGTGGTGCTGGACTTCAACCGCGCCTACAACCCGCCCTGCGCCTTCACCCTGTTCGCCACCTGCCCGCTGCCACCGCCGCAGAACCGCATCGACCTGGCGGTCACCGCGGGCGAGAAAAACTACGTCGCGCCCGGCCACTGAGCGCCCCGGAAGGATCCGCATGCCCCGACCGCTGCACCGCCTCGCCGCCGCCTTCCTGGCCCTCGCCGCCGCCGTCGCGCCCGCGTACGCCGAGCCGCCGGTGCCGCTGCTGTGGAAGGTTTCCGACGCCGACAACACCGTCTACCTGCTCGGCTCCTTCCACATGCTGCAGGAGGCCGACTACCCGCTCGCGCCCGAGGTGGAGGCCGCCTTCGCCGACGCCGAGGCGCTGGTGTTCGAGCTGTCGCCGGAAGAGGCCACCTCGCCGGCGCTGCCGCTGCAGATGATGCAGGCGGCCCAGCGCAAGCGCCCCGGCAGCCTGCGCGAGGACCTGGGGCCGCAGCTGTGGGCGCGGCTGGAGCGCTACGCCGGCAGCGGCGCGCTGCCGCTGACGGCCGCGCAGCTCGGCCTGTTCGAGCCCTGGTTCATCGGCCTGGCGATCAACCTGGCCGAACTGCAGAAGCAGGGGCTGGACCCGGCGCTGGGCCTGGACCGGCACTTCATGCAGGCCGCCGCGGCCGCCGGCAAGCCCGCGGCAGGGCTGGAGCGGGCCAGCGAGCAGATCGGCGTGCTGGCCGGCATGAGCCTGGACGAGCAGCGGCAGTTGCTGGCCGAGGCGCTGGAACTGGCCGAGGCCGGCCCGGGACGGCCGCGCGAGCTGCACGCGGCCTGGCGCGCGGGCGACGCCGCGGCCCTGTGGGATCGCACTGCCGCGGAGATGAAGCGCGACTACCCGGCGCTTTACGCGCGGGTCAACGTGGCCCGCAACGAGGCCTGGCTGCCGAAGCTGGAACAGCGCCTGGCCGCGCGCGACGACGACGTGCTGGTCGTGGTCGGCAGCCTGCACCTGCTGGGCCCGGACGGCCTGGTGGAGAAGCTGCGCGCCCGGGGTTACAAGGTGGAGCGCATCTGCCGCGCCTGCCGGCGCTGAGCTGCCGCGGGACCGTCGGTCCGCGCGCTCCCTGCGGCATGCGCGGCGGCGACCTCAGGCCGCGGCCGGTTCCATCGCGATGCAGTCCACCGGGCACGCCGGCACACACAGCTCGCAGCCGGTGCACAGCGGGTCGATCACCACGTGCATGAGCTTGGCCGCGCCGACGATGGCGTCCACCGGACAGGCCTGGATGCACTTGGTGCAGCCGATGCAGTCGGCCTCGATCACCACCGCCACCTGCGGCGGCTTGTGCAGGCCGCGACCGCGGTCGTAGGGCAGCGGCGGCACCCCGAGCACGTGTGCCAGCGCGTACGCGCCTGCGTCGCCGCCGGGCGGGCAATGGTCCGGGCCGGCCTCGCCGCGCGCCATCGCCTCGGCGTAGGGCCGGCAGCCCGGGAAGCCGCACTGGCCGCATTGCGTCTGCGGCAGCAGGCGGTCCAGGCGCTCGGCCAGGTCGAGGGGCGGGGAGGCGATCATGCGCGGGTGGCCAGGCAGCGGCACCGGCCTGCGCCGGCGGCCGCCCATTATCGCCCAGGCGCGGCGGCGCGTGCCGGCTGCGCGGGGTCAGGCGATGCGGCGACCGCGGTACCAGCGCTCGTGCGCCAGCGCGAGCATGGCCCGGTCCTCGCGGCTGTCGCCGTAGGCGTGGATGCGTTCGTAGCGCGACAGATCGTAGCGCGCACGGATTTCCTGCGCCTTGTGCGGGCCGATGTCGCGGCCGTGATAGCGACCGGTCAGGCGACCGTCGCCGTGTTCGAGCCGGTTGCCGACCAGGGCCAGCCCGTGTTGCTGGCACCACGGTTGCAGGTACAGGTCCAGCGATGCGGATACCAGCACGACCTCGTGGCCCTGCGCCTGGTGCCACTCGATCCGCTTCATCATCTCCGGCCGCAGCATCGCCGGCAGCGCATCGCGGGCATACGGTTCGCCGTGCGCGGCGATCTCGGCGGCGTCGCGATCCTTGAAGGCCAGCCGGGTGACCCGCTCGCGGATACCGCGCGCGGAGACGATTCCGGCGCGGTAACCCAACAGCCAGGGGCTGACCTTCCACTTCGCCGCCGCCACCTGCTCCGGCGTCGCCACCCGGCGCAGGAAGCGCGCGTAGGTGTCGCAGGTGGTGACGGTGTGGTCGAAGTCGAACAGCGCGAGCTGCATCGTTTCCCGGCGGCAGGTCCGGCCGCGCCGGCTCAGCGCACCGGCATGCCCGGCTGTGCGCCTTCGTCGGCGTCCAGCAGCGCCAGCGCGCCGCCGTCGAAGCCGGCCGACAGGATCATGCCCTCGCTGACGCCGAAGCGCATCTTGCGCGGGGCCAGATTGGCGATGAACACCACGTTGCGGCCGACCAGCTTTTCCGGCTCACCGTAGGAGCCGCGGATACCGGAGAAGATCTGGCGCTTGCCCAGTTCGCCGGCGTCCAGCTCGAAGCGCAGCAGCTTGTCGCTGCCTTCGACGAACTCGCAGGCCAATACCTTGCCGATGCGCAGGTCGAGCTTGGCGAAATCGTCGATGGAGATGAACTCGGAACTGCTTTCGGATGCGGCGGTCACGGCGGGCTTCTCTTCCTTTTTCTTTTCCTGCTTCTTCGGCGCGGAGGCCTGTTCCTTCGCCGCGGCCAGGGTGTCCTTGGAGCGTTCGACCATCGCGTCGATCAGCTTGGGGTCGATGCGGGTGAACAGCGGCGAATACGGCTGGATGACGTGGCCGTTGTCCAGCGGGTTGTCCAGCGCGTCCCAGCCGGTCAGCGGCGCGGACAGGAAGGCCTCGGCCTCGGCGCAGGTGCGCGGCAGGATCGGCTTCAGCGCGGCGGCGAGCACGCGGAACAGGTTCAGGCCCTGGGTGCAGACCGATTGCAGCTGCGCCTCGGCGCCTTCCTGCTTTGCGATCACCCACGGCTTGGTTTCGTCGATGTACTTGTTGGCTTCGTCGGCCAGCGCCATGGTCTGGCGGATGGCGGCGGCCGGGTCGTTGCGCTCGTAGGCCTCGCGCACGCCGTGCAGCGCGGCGACGAAGCGGCGGTACTGCGCCTCGTCTGGCAGCACGTCGGCCAGCCTGCCCTCGAAGCGCTTGTCGATGAAGCCGGCGCAGCGCGAGGCCAGGTTGACGAACTTGCCCACCAGGTCCGCGTTCACGCGCGCAGTGAAGTCGGCCAGGTTCAGATCGAGATCGTCCACGCCGCCGGAGGACTTGGCGGCGAAGTAGTAGCGCAGCGCTTCCGGCTCCAGGCCGACGTCAAGGTAGGTGCGGGCCATGATGAAGGTGCCGCGCGACTTGGACATCTTCGCCCCGTCCACGGTCAGGTAGCCGTTGACGTGCAGCCGGGTCGGCGTGCGGAAACCGGCGCCGTGCAGCACCGCCGGCCAGAACAGGCCATGGAAGTTGACGATGTCCTTGCCGATGAAGTGGTGCAGTTCCGCGTCCGAATCCGGCTTCAGGTAGGCGTCGAAGTCTTCGCCGCTTTCCTTGCATAGGTTCCTGAAACTTGACAGATAGCCGATCGGCGCGTCCAGCCAGACGTAGAAGAACTTGCCGGGCTGGCCGGGAATTTCGAAGCCGAAGTAGGGCGCATCGCGCGAGATGTCCCAGGCGCGCAGGCCGCCCTCGCTGTCCAGCCATTCCTTCAGCTTGGCCTTGACCCCCGGCACGGCCACGTCGCCGGCCAGCCATTCGCGCAGGAAGGCGTCGAAATGGCCCACTTCGAAGAAGAAATGCTCCGAATCGCGCAGTTCCGGCGTGGCGCCGGACAGCACCGACTTCGGGTCCTTCAGCTCGGTCGGCGCGTAGGTGGCGCCGCAGACTTCGCAGTTGTCGCCGTACTGGTCGGCGCTGCCGCAGTTGGGGCAGGCGCCCTTGATGTAGCGGTCCGGCAGGAACATGCCCTTGGCCGGATCGTAGAACTGAGCCACGCTGCGACGGGCGATGTGGCCGGCGGCGTCGAGCCTGGAATAGAACAGCTCGGTCAGCTCGCGGTTGGCGGCCGAGTTGGTGCTGTCGTAGTGGTCAAACGCCACGCCGAAGGCGGCGAAATCGCGCTCGTGGCTTTCCTGGACGCTGGCGATGAAGGCTTCCGGCGTGATCCCGGCCTTCTCCGCAGCCAGCATGATCGGCGTGCCGTGGGTGTCGTCGGCGCACACGTACCAGGTCTTGCCGCCGGCCAGCCGCCGCGCGCGCACCCAGATGTCGGCCTGGATATAGCCGACCAGGTGGCCCAAGTGCAGCGGGCCGTTGGCGTAGGGCAGGGCGTTGGTGACGAGCGCGGGGCGAGGCATGGGGCAGCGGGACGCGGAGGGCCGGGGATTATCGCACGGGGCCGGTGGCGTCCGTTCCCGGCACGCGACCGGGCGGGGGCGGCATCTTCACGGTGACCGACTGCGTGGCTGGCGGTCCCGGATCATGTGCTCTGGTCCTGCCCGGCCGTTGCGGCGGGCCGGAAAAAGCCCGGCCTGGAGCCGGGCCATCGCGGTGAGGGGGTGGGATCGCTACTGCCGTTCCCACACCTGCGACTTGCAGATGAAGGCCACGCAGCCGGACACCTCCAGCTTCCTGCCGCCCTCGACCAGTTCCATCTTCGACTTGTAGACCTTGCCCTCGTCGGGCTTGAGGATGGTGCCGCCGGCGTACTTGCCGCCGCCCTCGGCCCTCATCCCGCGGATGATCTCCATGCCGGTGATCGGCTGGCCCTTGCGGTCGTCGCTGCACTTGTCGCAGGTGGGATTGGGGCGGCTGGGGTTGATCAGTTCGACGATGCGGCCGCTGTAGGTGCCGTTGGCCGCGCGGGTGATCTCGACGATGGACCTGGGCTTGCCGGTGTCGCCGTCGATGGTCTTCCAGCGGCCGGTGGCGTCGGCGGCCACGGCCGCCGGCGCGAGGCCGGTCAGCGGGATGGCCAGGCACGCGGCCAGCAGGGTCTTGCGCATGTGTTCCCTCCGGGGACATGCCGGCAGGGCCGGCGGGGTGCGGTTGTTATACCGCATCCGCCGGCGTATGGAAGCGGGCTCAGCCGTCCTTGCGCGTGCCCAGGCCGCTCTCGTCGCGCTCGGGCGTGGCGGGTTCGGGCGCGTCCACCTGCGGGGCGGTTTCCGGGATGCGCGAGGCCGGGGCCGCCTCGCCCTGCGGCAGGCTCTCCAGCTCGCCCACGGTCACCTTGCCGACCCGCGGCTTCTTCCAGATGCTGTCGTGCCAGGCCTGGAACTGCTTCGGGTCCCAGTAGCGCTCGTCGAAGAACTTCGCACCGTCGATCTGCTCGTAGCCGGCCGGGCCCGGGACGTAGATCTGCAGGTTGCCGGTGAAGCCGGTGCGGCTGCCGGTCATGCGCCGCCGCTCGCGGCGGATCACGCTGGCCAGTCGCGGCTGTGCCGCAGCGTCGCCGTATCGGGCGTAGATCGCCTGGCCGTGCTCGACCGCCTGCTGCCGCTGGGTCTCGTTCAACTGCGCCCAATAGCGCTCGCGCAGCCCGAGGAAGCCCTCGTAGCCGCGCTCGGCCGCCAGGTCCATCCAGGCGTAGGCCAGGGCCGGGTCGCGGGGCGTGCCCTGGCCGTTCCAGTACATCTCCGCGACCATGCCCTGCGAGGGCTTGTCGGCGTAGTAGGCGGCGCGCTGGAAGAAGCGGAAGGCGTCCTCGAAGTTGCCGCGCTTGAATTCCTCCAGCCCGTGGAGCCGGTAACGGAGGTCGGGATGGCCGGAGAGGAATCCGGCGCTGAGCATGACCGGGTCTTCGGTCGGGTCGGGCGTCCTGCCCTGCTGGGCCAGCGCGGGCCCGGACAGTTGCAGCACGCCCACCAGGCCCAGAAACAGGGCCGAACGGATCTTCATGGGGTGCCTCCGGTGGTGGGGAGCGGATCGTGCAATGCGGGCCAGGCGCGGCGCGCCTCCCGGAAGTCACGGCGCACGGGACGGCGGCCGGTCCGACCGGCCGCCGTCGCGGGCCTCACTTCGCTTTCGCGGCGGTCGCTCCGCCAGGGCCGCCGATGTGCCGGCCGAAGAAGTCGAGCATCGTGGTGTACAGGTTGACGCGGTTCTCCACGTCGTAGAAGCCGTGCATCTCCCCGGACTGGATGATCATGCCCTCCGGCGGGTTGCCGGCGGCGATCAGCGCCTTGTTCATCAGCTCGGTCTGCTCCGGGGGGGTGCGCACGTCGCGCGCGCCCGCGGCCAGGTAGACCGGGATCTTCACTTCCGCGGCGCGGCGGGCCGGCGAGTTCTCCGCCCACAGCTTCGGGTCGGTGCCGTGGGTGCGGCGCAGGTAGCGCAGGCCGGATTCGCGCTCGGGGATGTCGCCCTTCTTGAACATCATGTCGACGTCGTACACGCCGACGTAGCCGAAGGTGCACTTGAACAGCCCGGGGGCGCGGATCGGCGCCATCAGCGAGGAATAGCCGCCGAAGCTGCCGCCATAGATGCAGATGCGGTTCCGGTCGGCGTGGCCGTTGGCGATGGCCCACTGGGTGGCGTCGATGATGTCGTTCTGGATGCCCTGGCCCCACTGCTGGTGGCCGGCGTCGCGGAACGCCTTGCCGTAGCCGCCCGAGCCGCGGTAGTTGACTTGCAGCACCGCGTAGCCGCGGCTGGCGAACAGCTGCGCCTCGGGGTTGAAGCCCCAGTCGTCGCGCGGGCCGATCGGGCCGCCGTGCGGGTTGACGATCAGCGGCAGGTTCCTGCCGTCCGAGCCGTGCGGGATGGTCAGGTAGCCGTGGATCAGCTTGCCGTCGCGCGCGGTGAAGTTGAACGGCTTGACCGACGCCATGCGGGCCTTGTCGAGCTGCGGGCGGCGCTGCATCAGGAACCGGGCCTTGCCGGTGTCGCGGTCGTAGAGGTACAGCTCGCCCGGGTTGGAATCGCTGTAGACGGAAACGATGATCTTCTTCCCGTCCTGGGTATGGCTGGAGAGGTCGACCATCTGGCCTTCGAAGGCGCCGGCCAGCGATGCGTAGATCTCCGTGTCCGGGTGCGATTCGTCCACGAGCTTGACGGTCGGGGCGCCGGCTTCGGTCACCGCCGCGATGATGGATTTGCCGTCGGTGGACCAGATCAGGGTCGACACTTCGGCGACGCGGTCCTGGAAGAGTTGCCTGAACTCGCCCGTGGCGGTGTCCAGCGTGCCGATGGCGGCCGGGGCCTTGCCATCGTCCTGGGCGGCGTACACGGTGCCGTCCTCGGTCGTGCGGATCACTTCCAGGTGCTTGCCGCCCGCATGGGAGGCGCTGACCAGCTTCCAGCCCGAGCCTTCGCGCCGGTAGAGTTCGGTGCGTTCGTCGTACTCGCCTTCCTCGTCCCGGCTGGAAGAGCACACGGCGAAGCCGGGCTGCTTCTGCGCGTCCAGCACGATGCTGCAGTTCTCCTTGGGCGCGCGGCCCAGGGAAACGCGACGGCCGGTGAAGGTGTCGAGCCGCACCGCCTCGGTGCCTACGCCCTCGGAAGAACGCGGGGAGTGCACCTGCATGACCACGTACTGGTCGTCGTCCTTCAGCGTGTCCAGCAGGTTGAACGTCTCCATGCCCACCGCCTTGCCGCGCTGGGTGGCGTCGCGGGTGCCGTAGAAGACCAGCGGCCGCGCCTGGCTCCCGTCGGCGTTCACCGCAAACCACTCGCCGGTCATGAACGGCTGGGCATAGCCGCCCATCTTCTTGACCGCGTTGAACATCAGTCGGTCGGGGCTGACCCAGTAGAACGAGCCGATGCTCTTCTTGTCCGGAAGCTGGTTGACCTTGACGATGCCCAGGTCGCTGGTCCGCAGCACGGTCAGCACGTCCTGGTCGCCCTGGTCGACGGTGACCGCCAGGTATTCACCATTGGGCGAAATCTTGACCGAGCCGTAGCTCGGGTGCGAGACGAAATCGCGTACCGGCTGCAGTTGTCCGTCCTGCGCCATTGCGTGCCCCGCCGCCAGGCACGCGCCTGCGGCGAACATGAGACTGCGGAAGTTCCCCATTGCAACACTCCATGGATGTGGTCGTGCCCGTCCGGGCATGTCGATATTACGATCAAAAAAAGACCCGGCGTCGCCGCCGGGTCGATGTTGCTGACGCCAGTGGCGGTCAGAACCGGTAGGACGCGCTCAGGAAGTAGCGACGGCCCAGCGGGTCTGCGCCGATCCAGCCGTTGAAGTACGGATAAGCGGTGTTGCTCGGGTCGTGGCGGAACTGGTTGTCCGTCACGTTGACCACGGTGAGGTCCACCTTGAGGTTCGGGCCGAACTTCTTGCCCACCTGCAGGTTGTACAGGATGTACGGCGGCAGGCGCTCCTCCCACGCATAGTTCCAGTTGGAACCGTAGCGGGTGCCGAACACGGCCGCGTTCCAGTCGCCACGGGTCCAGCCGATGCTGCCGCGAGCACGGCTGCGCTGGCTGTAGTCGAAGAGCGGGAGGTCGCGGTAGTCCGTCAGGGTGTCGTCCTCGTTCTCCTGGTACTTGTTGGTCAGGATCAGCGAGTACCCCAGGTCGACGTTGAAGGTGCCCCAGCGGTCCGTGGTGTAGCGGTACTTGTAGGACGCGTCCACGCCACTGACCTCGGTCAGGGCCGAGTTGATGTACGCGGTGTTGATCGTCTGGATGCGCTGGTCGAACGCCGTGCCCGGCGCCTGGGTGCGGGTCACCAGGCTCATGATGTTCTGGCAGAACGCCGAATCCTGGCTGTGCTCGAACGCCGAACCGTCCGGACGCCGGCCCAGGCGGCAGTTGGCCTCGTTTTCGAGGATGTAGGTCGAGCTGAGCGCGGTGGAGGCGTCCTCCAGCTTGATCCGCCAGTAGTCGACCGTCAGCGACATGTCGTCGACGATGTCCCACACGAAGCCGTAGCCCCAGGAAGTGCCTTCCTCTTCCTTGAGCAGCGGGTTGCCCGCGATCATCGACTGGGCCTGGTACAGGGTGATGTCGCCGGTCTGGTTGCACTGCGAGCGGGTCCGGCCGGGCGTGCCGGCGGTCTGGCCGAGGCCGGTACCGGAGCGGCAGCTGTACTCGTCGAGGATGGTCGCGTACGAGGCGGCGCCTTCGGCGTAGACGAGCTGCATATCCGGGGCGCGGAAGCTGGTCGCGTACGAGCCGCGCAGCAGCAGGTTGCTGAACGGACGCCACTCCAGGCCCAGGTTGTAGGTCATCGCGTCGTCGACGGCGGTGATGTCGTCGTACTTGTCGTAGCGGCCGGCGGCCTGCAGGGTCAAGCTCTCGAAGATCGGCACGCGGAACTCGACGCCGGCGGCGTAGCGGTCGCGTTCGCCGTGGGTCTCGCCGGAGCTGGTCAGGTTGTAGATGGTGTGCTCGTCGGCCGGGCGGGTCTGGTCGGTGCGGTAGTCGCTGACCAGGTCGGTCGTCTGGCGCACGCCTTCGACCACGGCCGCGAAGCCCAGCGGGCCGGCGGGCAGCTCGAACAGGTCGCCGCTGATGTTGAAGGCCACCTGGCTGCTGGTGCTCTCGGCCACGTTCTTCACTCGGGTGGCGAAGCTGCGGTAGATGTCCGGGGTGATGGGCGCGTTCCAGCGGTCCAGGTTGAGCGCGAAGACCGGGTAGTTGCCCACGTAGCCCTGCAGCGGGCCGAGGTAGTAGTCGTGCACGGCCTTGGCCAGCAGGCGCGGGCGATCCGCTTCGTACTCGTACTTGCCGTGCGATGCGGTGAAATCCCAGTCGAAGCGGTCGGCCAGCGTGCCGCGCAGGCCGAACGCCAGGTCGAAGCTCTTTTCGTCGTACAGGGTGCTGGCCGCTTCTTCGCCGCCCAGTTCGTCGGAAGTGAACAGGCGCTGCAGCTGGACGTAGTCGCCCAGGTTCGGGTCGTAGAAGTACGTCGTGGCCGCGCCATTGCGGCCGACGGTGAACCGGTCGCCGGAGGTGCCCCAGAACTCCGTGCCGCCGCTGGACTTGGCGTCGGTCGTGTAGAAGTTCAGGCTTCCCCAACCCTGGATGTTGTCGGTGAAATCGAAGGTGCCGTAGACGTAGCCGTTGTAGTTGCGGTTCTTGTTCCAGATCGAGCGCGAGGCCTCGAAGTCGAACGGACCGCAGAACGTGCCGCGGGCGGCGGTCGTGGCGGTGGTGAAGCCCAGCGCGTCGCAAGTGGCTTCGTCGTAGACCAGGTTGCGGCCGGTGATGCCGCTGATGGCCACGTGCGCCAGGCTGGGCGTAACGGCCAGGCCGTACGGGTTGTTGCGACGGTCGGCCAGGTAATCGCGCTGGGAAGCGAAGACGGGCTCGTTCTCGCTGTACTGCAGAGCGTACAGCAGGCTCCAGCGGTCGCCCATGTGGCCGGAAGTGAACTCCAGGTTCACGCTGTCGCCGCCGCCCTCTTCCGTGGTGCCGACGGTGCCGCGCAGCTGCTGACCCTCGTAGTTCTCGCGCAGCACGATGTTGACCACGCCGGCGACCGCGTCCGAGCCGTAGATGGCCGACGCGCCGCCGGTCAGGACCTCCACGCGCTCGATGATCGAGGTCGGGATCGCCTTGATGTTGACCACGTTGTTGTCGCGGTTGTACGGCTGCGGGTACTGGGCGGGGCGGCGGCCGTTGATCAGCACCAGGGTGTAGCCCGGACCCATGTTGCGCAGGTTCACGACCTGGGCGTTGGGGGTGAAGCCGGTGACGCCCAGGTCGCCGGTGAAGGACGACGTGGTGTTCTGGGTGAGGGTCTGGAGCATGTCCGCGACCGTCTGGAAACCCTCGCGGTCGATGTCGGCGCGGGTGATGACGGTGACCGGAGCCGGACCTTCGACCTGGGCGCGCTTGATGCGCGAGCCCACGACGGTGACCTTGTCGAGGGTCGAGGCGCCGGCGCTCTGGGTCTGCTGCTGGTTCTGCGCTTCGGTGCCGGAATCGGTTTCCTGTGCAAACGCATGGCCGGCCAGCGGCAGGACCATGGCGGTGAACAGGGCCGCGCTCAGGCGGCTACGCTTGGGTGCGGGATGACGCTTGTTCATTGTCTGGGAATCCCCGGAGGAGGCGTTGTGCAAACGGCCCGTCCGGACCGGAAGCTGAATACGGCCAAAACGTTTTCGGCCTTGGGCCGAACTTAACATGGAATTAATTCCAGATGCATCCATTTGTCACACTGACTTCCTTCGCACCCGCCTCCAGACCGTCATGAACCCGACCGAAGAGCTCACCGCCGCCCTGCAAGGGCTTTCCGATCCCGTCGCCGGCCTGGCGCTCGAGCCGCCGCGGGCCCGTTGGGAGCTGCAGGGGCAGGGCCGCGAGTGGCGGATCGGGCTGGTGTCGGCCTACCCCCTGGCCGCGGCCGCCGCGGCCGCCCTGCAGGCGCAGGCGCAGGCGCTGGTGACCGGGCGCGGCGGGGTCCTGGCCGGCTGGGACGTACGCCACCGCATCGCTGCCCACGCGGTGCAGGCAGGGCTGTCGCCGGCTCCCCGGGCCCGCAACGTGATCGCGGTGGGCTCGGGCAAGGGCGGGGTGGGCAAGTCGACCACGGCGGTCAACTTGGCGCTGGCCCTGCAGCGCCTGGGCGCGCGGGTCGGCGTGCTGGACGCCGACGTGTACGGGCCCAGCGTGCCGGCGATGCTGGGCCTGTCGGGCCGGCCGGAGAGCCCGGACAGCAAGTCGATCGAGCCGATGCGCGCCTTCGGCGTGGAGGCCATGTCCATCGGCCTGCTGGTGGACACCGACACGCCGATGATCTGGCGCGGGCCGATGGCCACCTCGGCCCTCACCCAGCTGTTCGCCGACACCCTGTGGGGCGACCTGGACTACCTGCTGGTGGACCTGCCGCCGGGCACCGGCGACATCCAGCTGACCCTGGCGCAGAAGATCCCGGTGGCCGGCGCGGTGATCGTCACCACGCCGCAGGAGATCGCCACGCTGGACGCGCGCAAGGCGCTGAAGATGTTCGAGAAGGTCAACGTGCCGGTGCTGGGCATCGTGGAGAACATGGCGGTGCACGTGTGTTCCCGCTGCGGCCATGCCGAGCACCTGTTCGGGCAGGGCGGCGGCCAGGCGATGGCCGCGCAATACGGGGTGCCGCTGCTGGGATCGCTGCCGCTGGACCTGCGCATCCGCGAGCAGGGCGACGCCGGCGCCCCGGTGGTCGCCGCCGCGCCCGACTCGGCGCCGGCGCAGGCCTACCTGGCCGCGGCGCAATCGCTGGCCGCGCACCTGGCGGCCCGGCCGCGGGCGCCGATCCCGATCGCGTCGAACCTGGGCTGAGGGCGCCGCGTCGCGCCACGCGGCCGCGCACGGTGGCCACGGCCGCGCGAATCCGGCGGTCGCCTGCGGCTCCACGCGGCGGCGCCTACAAGGGAAGCCGAGGGCTCGGCTAGAATCGCGCGGATCACGGGCCGCCGCGCCCCAGGGAACACCGCATGAGCATCAAGAGCGACCGCTGGATCCGCCGCATGGCCGAGCAGCACGGGATGATCGAGCCGTTCGAGCCGGGCCAGGTGAAGCAGGCAGGCGGCCAGCGCATCGTCAGCTACGGCACCTCGAGCTATGGCTACGACGTGCGCTGCTCGCGCGAGTTCAAGGTGTTCACCAACATCAACTCGACCATCGTCGATCCGAAGCACTTCGACCCGAAGAGCTTCGTGGACGTCGAGGGCGACGAATGCATCATCCCGCCCAACAGCTTCGCCCTGGCGCGCACGGTGGAGTACTTCCGCATTCCCCGCGACGTGCTGGTGGTGTGCCTGGGCAAGAGCACCTATGCGCGCTGCGGCATCATCGTCAACGTGACCCCGCTGGAGCCGGAGTGGGAAGGCCACGTGACGCTGGAGTTTTCCAACACCACGCCGCTGCCGGCGCGGATCTACGCCAACGAGGGCGTGGCCCAGATGCTGTTCTTCCAGTCCGATGCCGGCGACGTGTGCGAGACCTCGTACCGCGACCGCGGCGGCAAGTACCAGGGCCAGACCGGCGTCACCCTGCCGCGCACCTGAGCCGGCGCGACCGCGGCCGGAGCCGCGTCGCGCGATCCCGGGGTCGCCGGGCGTGCGTCGCCGTCGCAGGCGGCCGTGGTATGGGCGGCCTGGCGCGCGCCACGACACGGCGCGGAAACCCGCCGCGCTCCTGCAGCGGGTGAGGCGCCGCGGAAGCGTGCGCCCCGGCGGCCCCCCGCTGGCGCGGCCACCGCAACCGGCGGTGAGGCCGCAGGCCCGGCCTCGCCCCGCGGCGATCGCGTCACTTGCGCGAGAACAGCATCCCCAGCCCGACCAGCACCAGCGCCGCCGGCCACCAGGTGGCGATCAGCCGGCCCAGGCTCATGTTGGTCCAGCCCAGGTTGTTGGCCAGGAACAGCAGGCCCAGCACGATCAGCACCAGCGCGGCGATGTGGTTGGATTTCATGGGGTCGGCATCGGTGGAAGGCCGCCTATGCTAGCCGCTGCCGCCACCGGGCCGTAAGGGCGGCCAGCGCCTCGGGCGCGTGCCGCTGCGCCGGACCGCTGCCCCATACCGGCCCCGGCCATGCCGCGTCCCCGGCGCGGCGCCCGACCACGTGCACGTGCAGCTGCCGCACCACGTTGCCCAGCGCGCCGATGTTGAGTTTCTCCACGCCGGGCTCGGCGCGCAGCCACTGCGAAAGCCGGTTGATCTCGGCCAGCAGCAGGCGTTGCCGCCCTCCGTCCAGGTCGATCCACTCGGTGGCGCCGTCCACGCGCGGCACCAGCAGCAGCCAGGGGAAACGTGCATCGTCCATCAGCCGCACCTGCGACAGCGGTCCGTCGGCGACGAACACGCTGTCGGCCTGCAAGCGCGGGTCCAGGTCGAAGCCGCCGCTCACGGCGCCGGCCCCAGCTGCGCGGCCAGGAACGCGAGGCTGCGCTCGCGCGCCAGGCGCGCGCTGGGCTCGTGCCAGGCCCGGGCGTCGACGTCGCGGTTGAAGGCGTGGCCGGCCGGGTACACGAACAGCGGCATCTGCGGCAGGCGCTGCCGGTGCCCCGCCACCGCCTCGGGCGGGATGGAGCCATCGCGCTGGCCGAAGTGGAACATCACCATCGCGCGCGGCGCGGCCAGCAGCGCCGGATCCTCGCGTTCGCATTCCTCCAGCAGGGCCAGGTTGCGCGCGCCGTAATAGCTGACCGAGGGCAGGCCCAGCCGCAGCGCGGCCAGCAGCGCGATGCTGCCGCCCCAGCAGTAGCCCACCGTGCCCACCGCGGCCGCGCCCTGGAAGGCGGCCAGGTGCGCGCGCAGGCGCGCGGCGGCGGCCTCCACCACCTGCAGCGCGCGGGCCGTGCCCAGCGCCTGCACCAGGGCGCGGCCGCGGGCGAAGCCGCCCTCGTCGTAGCCCAGTTCCACGGCGCGCTCGACCGGGTCGAAGAACGCGGGCGCCAGCACCGCGTAGCCCTCCGCCGCGTAGCCATCGGCCACCGCGCGGATGTGCGGATTGACGCCGAAGATCTCCTGGATGACCACCAGTCCGCCCCTGGGCGTGCCGGCCGGGTCGGCCTGCCAGGCGGAAACGATGCCGGCAGGGGTTGCGAGCTCGGTCCACTGGCCCATGGCGCGTCTCCTCTCGGTACGGGGGCGGGATTATGGGGCAGGGGCGGTGCAGCCCATTGCGAGGCCCGGGCGCCCGCACCCCGCAGG
>DASRYN010000290.1:0-4382 GCA_035687185.1 Pseudoxanthomonas sp.
TCGTCGGCCAGCCAGATGGGCGTGCCTGCGGGGGTGGCCGCGTCCAGCGCCGCCAGGCAGGCATCGAGTGCGTCCTCGTCGGCGCCGAGCGGCAGCAGGACGATGGGCAGGTCGCTCACGGGGGGACGCGGGTTCCTTCAGGCAACGCGGGAGACTTTAGCAGGGCCGCCGCGGATCCCGGCCGCGGGGCGCCGCCGCGACGGGAACCGGCCCCGGCTCCGGAAGGACCGCCGCGACCGGATCGTGCCGCGCCGGAGTCCCGCGTCGCCGCAAGGCCCGCCTGCGCGGTCGTCCGCATCCGCGCACGCCTGCAGGCGTGGCGCGGCGCCGCTCGTCGCGCGCCGTGGCTGCGGGTGCCGTGCGGCGCTGCGCCCGCGGCGGCCGGCAAGCCGGCGCCCGCCAGGCGCGTCACCCGGCTCAGCCCACCCACACCCGGGCGTTGCGGAACATGCGCATCCACGGCGAGTCCTCGCCCCAGCCGTCGGGATGCCAGCTCAGGTTGACCGTGCGCAGCACGCGCTCCGGGTGCGGCATCAGGATGGTGGCGCGGCCATCCTCGCTGGTCAGGCCGGTGATCCCGTCGGGCGAGCCGTTCGGGTTCAGCGGGTAGCGCGTGGCCACGTTGCCGTCGCCGTCCACGTAGCGCACGGCGACGCGGGCCGCGGCCTGGTCCACCGCGCTGTCGAACTCGGCGCGGCCTTCGCCGTGGGCCACGGCCACCGGGATGCGCGACCCGGCCATGCCGCGCAGCAGCACCGAGGGCGACTCCACCACTTCCAGCAGGCTGGTGCGTGCCTCGAACTGCTCGCTGCGGTTGCGCAGGAACTTCGGCCAGTGCTGCGCGCCCGGGATGATGTCGCGCAGCTGGCTGAGCATCTGGCAGCCGTTGCACACGCCCAGGGAGAAGGTGTCGCCGCGGGCGAAGAACGCCTCGAACATCGCGCGCAGCGCCGGGCGCTCCAGCACCGAGGTGGCCCAGCCGCGGCCGGCGCCGAGCACGTCGCCGTAGCTGAAGCCGCCGCAGGCGGCCAGGCCGGCGAAGCCGTCCAGGCGCACGCGCCCGGCGACCAGGTCGCTCATGTGCACGTCCACGGCCTCGAAGCCGGCGCGGTCGAAGCCGCGCGCCATCTCCACCTGGCCGTTGACCCCCTGCTCGCGCAGGATCGCCACGCGCGGGCGCGCACCGCGCGCCACGAAGGGCGCGGCCACGTCCTCGGCCGGGTCGAAGGCCAGCTTGGGCTTCAGGCCGGGCGCGGCGAAGTCGCGCGCCACCGCACGTTCCTCGTCGGCGCTGTCCGGGTTGTCGCGCAGCCGCTGCATGGCGTGGGTGACCGACCACCAGGCGTCGAACAGCTCCTCCCAGCGCCATTCGGCCAGGCGGGCGCCGTCGCGCATGACGCGCACCACCGGCTTGGCGGTGGGCCGGGCGATGCGCTGCGCGCACTCGGTCAGGGCATGCCGTTCAACCAGGTCGGCGAAGGCCGCGCGGTCCTCGTCGGCGACCTGCACGATCGCACCCAGTTCTTCGTTGAACAGCGTGCGGAACGGGTCGTCGCCCCAGGCGTCGAGCACGATCTCCAGGCCCTGGCGCGAGGCGAAGGCCATCTCGCACAGCGCGGCGAAGGCGCCGCCGTCGCTGCGGTCGTGGTAGGCCAGCAGCAGGCCGGCCTCGCGCGCGTCGCGCACCAGCTCGAAGAAGGCGCGCAGCCGCTGCGGGTCGTCCAGGTCCGGCACCGGGCCGCCGAAGGCCGGCAGGGCGTCGCCCTGCGCGTGCACCTGGGCCAGCACCGAGCCGCCCAGGCGCTGGCGGCCGGCGCCCAGGCCGATCAGCCACAGCTCGCTGTCGCGGCGCGGCGCCAGCAGCGGGGTCAGCTGCGCGCGCACGTCGGCCACGGGGGCAAAGGCGGACACGATCAGCGACACCGGCGAGACCGACTTCTGCGCCTGGCCACCGGCGTGCCACTGGGCCTGCATCGACAGCGAGTCCTTGCCTACCGGGATGCTCAGGTCCAGCGCCGGGCACAGCTCCATGCCCACGGCACGCACCGCGTCGTACAGCAGCGCGTCCTCGCCCGGATGGCCGGCCGCGGCCATCCAGTTGGCCGACAGCTTGACCGTGTCCAGCGCCGCGACCGGCGCCGCGCACAGGTTGGTGATGGCCTCGCCCACGGCCATGCGCGCGGCCGCGGCCGCGTCCAGCAGCGCCAGCGGGGTGCGCTCGCCGAGGGCCATGGCCTCGCCGGCCACGCCGTCGTAATCGGCCAGGGTGATGGCGCAGTCGGCCACCGGCAGCTGCCAGGGGCCGACCATCTGCTCGCGCGCGGTCAGGCCGCCGACGCTGCGGTCGCCGATGGTGACCAGGAAGCTCTTGGCGGCCACCGTGGGGTGCGCGAGCACGCGCAGGCCGGCCTGGTGCAGGTCCAGGCCCGCGGTGGACAGCGCCGGCCACGGGCCGGCGGGCGGGTGCGCGCTGTCGCGGTGCATCTTCGGCGGCTTGCCGAACAGCACGTCCATGGGCAGGTCGATCGCCGCGCCCTCGGGAATGTGCGCCACCGTGGCGCCGTAGCCCACCACCAGCCGCTCCTCGGCGGTGGCGGTGCCGACCACGGCGAACGGGCAGCGCTCGCGCGCGCACAGGGCCGCGAATTCCTCCAGCCGGTCCTGCGGCACGCCGAGCACATAGCGTTCCTGCGACTCGTTGCACCACAGCTGCATCGGCGACAGCGACGGGTCGTCGCTGGGCACCTTGTCCAGGTCGATCACCCCGCCCACGCCCGAGTCGTGCAGCAGCTCGGGGATGGCGTTGGACAGGCCGCCGGCGCCGACGTCGTGGATGCACAGGATGGGATTGCCCGCGCCCAGCGCCACGCAGCGGTCGATGACCTCCTGGCAGCGGCGCTCCATTTCCGGGTTGTCGCGCTGCACGCTGGCGAAGTCCAGGTCCTCGGCGCTCTCGCCGGACGCCACCGAGCTGGCCGCGCCGCCGCCCAGGCCGATCAGCATGGCCGGACCGCCGAGCACGATCACCGCATCGCCGGGCGAGAGCCTCTTCTTCTCCACCTGGCCGCGGTCGATCGCGCCCAGGCCGCCGGCCAGCATGATGGGCTTGTCGTAGGCGCGGACCAGCGCGCCGCCATCCTCGCCCTGCCCTTCCGGCAGCTCGAAGCTGCGGAAGTAGCCCAGCAGGTTGGGCCGGCCGAATTCGTTGTTGAACGCGGCGCCGCCGAGCGGGCCGTCGAGCATGATCTCGAGCGCCGGCGCCATGCGCGGGTTGAGCGCGCGCTCGCCTTCCCACGGCTGCGGCAGGGTCGGGATGCGCAGGTGCGAGACCGAGAATCCGGTCAGCCCGGCCTTGGGCTTGCCGCCGCGGCCGGTGGCACCCTCGTCGCGGATCTCGCCGCCGGCGCCGGTGGAGGCGCCCGGGAAGGGCGAGATCGCGGTGGGATGGTTGTGGGTCTCGACCTTGATGCAGAACGCGGACGGCGCCACCGGCTCGGTGCGGTACACGCCGTCCGGCCCGGGCCGGTAGCGCGAGGCCGGATGGCCCTCCACCACCGCCGCGTTGTCGCTGTACGCGCTGAGCGTGTGCTGCGGGGTCTGCTGGTGGGTGTGCTTGATCATCCGGAACAGCGAGCGTTCCTGCGGCTGTCCGTCGATGGTCCAGCTGGCGTTGAAGATCTTGTGGCGGCAGTGCTCGGAGTTGGCCTGCGCGAACATCATCAGCTCCACGTCCGCGGGCTGGCGGCCCAGCTCGGCGTAGCGCTCGCGCAGGTAGGCGATCTCGTCCTCGGCCAGGGCCAGGCCCAGGCGGCGGTTGGCCTCTTCCAGCGCATCCAGCGGGATGCGCTCCACGGTCCCGCGCGGGGGCGCGGCGAACAGCGCCTGGGCGGCGTCGCGCGACTCCAGCAGGGACTGGGTCATCGGGTCGTGCAGCAGCCGGCCGACGGCCGCCTGCGCCGCGGCGTCCTGCGGCCAGCCGGCCAGGTCCAGGCGCAGCCCGCGCTCGACCCGCGCCACCGCCAGTCCGGCGCCCTGCAGCAGCTCGGTGGCCTTGCTCGACCACGGCGAGCGCGTGCCCAGGCGCGGCACCACGTAGCGCGAGAGCGCGCCGTCGGCGCGCGGCGCCGGCCCGGCGTCGGCCTGGAGGATGCGGCGCAGCGCCGCCGGATCGGGCTCGGCGCCGCCGGGCTGGACGAAGTAGACGTGCCAGGCGCCTTCGATGCGAAGGCCGGGGACCAGGGACTGCAGGCGGGATTCGAGCCGCTGCCGGCGGAACGGCGAAAGGGCGGGCGCGCCCTCGAGGACCATCATGTCCGGGGAAGTCGCAGGGAAAGGCCGGCCATTGTACCGGAGCCGGCCCGGCGGCACCGGGCGCGGCGGCC
>DASRYN010000291.1:0-4753 GCA_035687185.1 Pseudoxanthomonas sp.
GACATCGCCGCCACCGCCGACGCGACGCTGGAGAAGCTGCGCAACCTGTCGATGCTGCTGCGCCCGCCGCAACTGGACGCGCTGGGCCTGGAGGCGGCGCTGCGCTGGCACGCCGGAGTGCTGTTCCGCAGCTCGCCGGTGCGGCTGGACCTGGACATCCGGCCGCTGCCGCGGCGGCCGGACCGCGAGGTCGAGCAGGCCTGCTTCCGCATCGCCCAGGAGGCGCTGACCAACGCGCTGCGCCACGCGGGGGCGCGCGGCATCGCGGTGGTCCTGGGCGACGGGGACGGCGAGGGGCTGTCGCTGGCGGTGGAGGACGACGGCTGCGGCTTCGAGCCGGCCGGCGCCCGCGGCCTGGGCCTGGTGATCATGCGCGAGCGCGCGCAGAGCGCCGGCGGCCAGCTGCGGATCGACACCCTGCCCGGCCGCGGTACCCGCATCCGGCTGTGGTTGCCCTACGCGCGGCCGGCCGCATGAGCGCGACCGGGCTGCCGCCGTCCCCGCGCGCGCCCGGGCGCCTCGGCGCCGGGCACCCGCTGCTGCAGGAGATGGTCGCCTCCGCCGTCGGCGGCGGCGCCCCGCTGGTGCTGGTGCACCTGGACATCGACCACTTCGCCTCGGTCAACGAGAACATGAGCGTGTCCGTAGGCGACCAGGCGCTGGACCTGCTGGCGCAGCGGCTGGACGCGCTGCTGCATGGCCGCGGCCGGGTGTGGCGCCACGGCAGCGACGAGTTCGTGGCCGCGGTCCCGCAACTGCCGGGCATGCCGCCGCCGGAGGCGCTGGCCGAGGAGCTGCTGCGCGAGGCCGAGCTGCCGCTCAGCGTGCTGCCCTACACCCTGTTCCTGACCGCCAAGGCCGGCATCAGCCTGTGCCCCCAGCACGCGCGCGACGCCGACACCCTGCTGCACATGGCCGAGATCGCCGCACGCCAGGCCAGCCACGGCGACGAGCGCATCCAGTTCTACGGCGGGCAGAGCCTGGAGAACGTCCACAACGAGAGCGTCATCGCCCGCCAGATCGTCGACGCCATCCCCAACGGCGAGCTGCGCCTGCGCTTCCAGCCGGAGATCAGTGCGCGCGACGGCCGCGTGGTGGGCATGGAGGCGCTGCTGCGCTGGCAGTCGCCCACCCTGGGCCTGCTGGTGCCCGAGCGCTTCATGCCCACCGCCGAGCGCCTGGGCGTGATCGTGCAGATCGGCGGCTGGGTGCTGGAGAACGCCATCGCCCAGCTGCGCCTGTGGCGCGACGCCGGCTTCGACGACATGTTCCTGGCGGTCAACGTCTCCACCCTGCAGCTGCTGCGTCCCGGCTTCGCCGACGAGGTGCTGGACATGCTGCGCCAGGCGGCGATCCCGCCCGAGTGCCTGGTGCTGGAGATCAACGAGAGCGCCCTGGCGGCCAACGTCACCCCGGTGTACGAGGGCCTGGCGTTGCTGCGGCGCGAGGGCGTGGGCCTGGCGCTGGACAACTTCGGCACCGGCGACTCCAGCCTCAGTGCGCTGGTGCGCTACCCGGTGGACATGCTCAAGATCGACCGCAGCTTCATCCGCAGCGCCCCCGCCGGCGAGCGCGAGACGGCCATCGTGCGCGCGATCATCGCCATGGGCCACCAGCTCAACATGAAGGTGATCGCCAACGGCGTGGAGAGCGACGCGCAGCTGGGCTACCTGCGGCGCAGCGACTGCGACGTCTTCCAGGGCTACCTGTTCGGCGAGCCGATGCCGGCCGAGAGCGCCGGCATGATCCTGCGCCGGCGCTACCTGCGGCCGGAACTGTTCGCCGCCGGCAAGCAGGACCTGACCCTGCTGCTGGTGGACGACGAGGAGAACGTGCTGCGCTCGCTGGTGCGCCTGTTCCGCCGCGACGGCTACCGCATCCTGGCCGCGGGCAACGTGCGCGACGCCTTCGACCTGCTGGCCACCAACGACGTGCAGGTGATCCTCTCCGACCAGCGCATGTCGGACATGAGCGGCACCGAGTTCCTCGGCCGGGTGAAGATGCTCTACCCGGACACCGTGCGCATGGTGCTGTCCGGCTACACCGACCTGGCCACCGTCACCGAGGCGATCAACCGCGGCGCGATCTACCGCTTCCTGACCAAGCCGTGGAACGACGACGAGCTGCGCGAGCACATCCGCCAGGCCTTCCGCACGCACCAGGAGCGGCAGGGCCGCGCCGGCGGCTGAGGCCGGGCTCAGGCGGCCTTCGGCTGCCGCACCGGCAGCACGATGCGGAAGCGCGAGCCCTCGCCCAGCCTGCTGTCCACGTCGATGCGGCCGTGGTGCTTGGCGACGATGCCGTAGGAGATCGACAGGCCCAGCCCGGTGCCCTTGCCCACCGGCTTGGTGGTGAAGAACGGGTCGAAGATGCGCTGCAGCGCCTCGGGCGGGATGCCCGGGCCGCTGTCGGCGATCTCGACCCAGACCTGCCCGTCCTCGTGCCCGGTGCTGAGGCGGATGGTGCCGCGCTCGCCGATGGCCTGGCCGGCATTGATCAGGATGTTCATGAACACCTGGTTGAGCTCGGACGGCAGGCACTCGACCAGCGGCAGCTCGCCGTAGCGCTTCTCCAGCGTGGTGTTGTACTTGAGCTCGTTCCAGATGATGTTGAGGGTCGATTCCAGGCCGGCGTGGATGTCGGCCAGCTTCCACGACTCGTCGCGCTCGGAGCGCGAGAAGTCCTTCAGGTCGCGCACGATGCGGGTGACGCGCTCGATGCCCTCGCGCGACTCGGTCATCAGCTGCGGCAGGTCGCGGCTGATGAAGTCGATGTCCAGGCGCGAGCGGGTCTGGTCGATCTCCGGAAGCATGGCCCGCGGGTCGGGCGAGCGCAGCGCGCGCTCGTAGGCGTCGATCAGCGCGAACAGGCTGTGCAGGTATTCCTGCAGGCTGCCCAGGTTGGAATGGACGTAGCCGATGGGGTTGTTGATCTCGTGCGCCACGCCCGCGGCGAGCTGGCCGATCGAGGCCAGCTTCTCGGCCTGCAGCAGCTTCTCCTGGGCCGCGGTCAGGCGCACGTTCAGCTCGGCGTGGCGGCGGAGCAGTTCCTGCTCGTAGGCGCGGATCTGCCGCAGGTCCTGCATCAGCACCAGGACGCAGCCATCCTCCTCGGCGACGTGGTAGGCGTGGACCAGCAGGATGCGTTCCTCGCCGAACGCCAGGTGGCCGCTCCAGCGGCCCTGCGCGCGCGCCTGCGCCAGGGCCTCGCGCGGCAGCAGGCCGTCCAGCGACAGGCCGTGGTCGAGGTCGCGCGGGTAGCAGGCGCGGCACAGCTCGTGCGCGGCGGGGTTGGCGTACAGGCGCTGGCCGTCGGCGCGATACACCAGCACGCCTTCGCGCATCAGGCGGCCGAAGGCCTGGAGGATCTGGGGGGAAGGCGCCGGGCCTTCGGGAAGGGATGTCACTGCGCCGGACCGTCGGTGTTGCCAGCGCGCGATTCTACCCGCCGCGGCGGCGGGCGGCGGCTCAGGCCACCGCCAGGTCGCGGCGCGCCTGCAACTGCTGCGCCTGGCCGTGCGCGTCGTACTCGGGCGCGCTCTCGGCGCGGCCCAGGTGGCGCAGCGCCCAGTTCACCTCGCGGCGGCGGCGGGCCAGCAGGGCGCCGTTGCTGCGGTTGGCCTCGGCCAGTTCGGCCAAGCGCTCGGCACGGCCGTCGGGCACGGCGGCCTCCAGTTCGCGCAGCGCGGCCAGCTTCTCCTGGGTGGAGCGGACCAGCAGCTCGACGTCGTGGTCGAGCAGCGCGCGGCGCTCCTCGGCCAGCGCGGCGGCCAGGCGGTCCAGGGCGGCGTCGCTGACGTCCAGGGCGTTCATGGGTCAGCCCAGCAGGCGGTCCATTTCCAGCATGCGGCCGGCGATGTTGGCCGGGTCGATCCGGTAGGCGCCCGATTCCAGCGCCTGCTTGACCTGGGCCACGCGCGCGGCGTCCACCGCCGGGGCGGCGGCCAGCTCGCGTTGCAGCGCCTGCAGGCCGGTGGCCTCGCCGGTCAGGCGCAGGCTGTCGCCGGCCTGGGCGGCCTCGACCGGGCCGGAGCGATCCGCGCCGGCGGAGGCGACGCGACCGCCCACCGGGCCGGTGCTGCGCACCGGGGGAAGCGGGGTGCCTTCGATCTTCTGGCTCATGGTGACGGGTCCTTTGCGGGGTACGCGGTGGGTATCGGCAGGGGCTGGAAGGAACTTTAGAGCCGGGTCACAAAAAAATCCGCCGCGGTCAGCGGCCGACCAGGACGTCGCCGCCCGGGCCCACCCTGCCCTGCAGGATCCTGCGCGAGGACAGGTTCTCCACCGCGACCCGCTCGTTCTCGCCGGCATCGCCCAGGGCGCGCCCGGCGACCCGGACCTCCACCCCGCCGCCGCGCGAGACCAGCGCCACGGTGTCGCCCCGGCGCACCAGCCGCGGCGCGGCCAGGTCGCCCGGCGAGAGTACCGTGCCGGCCGGCAGGGTGCGCCGCGCCACGCGGCCGGCGGCCTGGGCCGGGTCGGACAGCGCGGCCCCGGCGATGCGCGAGGCGTCGCGCTGCTCGGTGGCCAGCGCGTCGGCCGGGACGGGCTGGCCGGCGGCCACGCCGCGCGCCAGCACCACCACCGGCTGGCTGCGGCGCTGCCGCACCGGCACGAACAGCCGCCAGCCATCCGGGCAGGCGACCTCCACCGTGCCGGCAGTGGCCTGCCGCGCCTGCAGCGCCTGCCCGCACAGCGGCATGCGCAGCGCCGGGTCCAGGCTGGCCTCCTCCTCCCCGCCGGGCACCGCGGAC
>DASRYN010000292.1:0-2247 GCA_035687185.1 Pseudoxanthomonas sp.
CGGGCGCGCAATGCCAGCGCGCCGGCCGGCGCGGCCTCAGGGCTCCACGCGTGCCAGCGCGCGCTCGATGTCCTCGCGCGGGGCGTTGGTGTAGTCCTTGGCCAACTCGGCCAGCAGCCGGCCGCGTGCCTCCTCGTGCAGCAGCGGCCGGATCTGGCCCAGGGTCTGCGGGTCGGCGGCCAGCACCAGGTGCCGGTAACGGCCGTGCAGCGCGTCCTGGTTGAGCCGCTGCGCCAGCTGCCGCGCGAACGAGGCCTCGTCCATGTCCCGGGCGTCGGCCTCGGCGGGCAGCGCCGCGGGCATCACGCCCTCGGCCGGGTCCAGGGCGATCAGTTCCTCCTGGTGCAGCCGCAGCTGCCCGTCCTCGCCCACGTTGCGGAACAGCCGCGCCGAGGCGCCGTCGGCCACCAGTATCCACGCGTCTTGGGGAATCCTGCGCATCGTGCCTCCTGTGCCGGGGTGGTGGCTCGGCAGCCTAGGCGCGGCGGTGTTAGCGCGCCGCGCACGGCGCGTCACGGCCGCGTCCGCGCGCGGTCGCGCCGGCTGCGGCATCATGGCCGCGCCGAACCCGTGGAGACGCCGATGAGCCGCTTCGACCTCAGCCCGCCCAGCGAGCAGCAGTACCAGGCGCTGGTCGCCGGCCTGTCCGCCGAGGAGCGCCGCGTGCTGCTGCAGCACGGCACCGAGGCGCCGTTCTGCGGCACGTTCCTGGACAACAAGCGCGAGGGCACTTACGTGTGCCGGCTATGCGGGCTGCCGCTGTTCCGATCCTCGTCCAAGTTCGATTCCGGCACCGGCTGGCCCAGCTTCTTCGCGCCCTACGACGAGGCGCACGTGGGCCGCGTGCGCGACACCAGTTACGGCATGGTGCGCACCGAGATCGTCTGCGCGCGCTGCGGCAGCCACCTGGGCCACGTGTTCCCGGACGGCCCGCCGCCCACCGGCGAGCGGCACTGCCTGAACTCGGTCTCGCTGGGCTTCGTCGACGCCGGCCAGCCGCTGCCCGACCCGCTGGACCGCGGTGGCCCCGAGGCCGGTCCGGCCTGAGCGCCGGCCCGGCCGCCGCGCGGGTAACATGCCCGACCGACCGCTCGAGGACGCGTGCATGAAGTACCTGCTGCTGGTCTACATCGACCACGAATTGCTCGATGCCCTGCCCCCGGAGGAGTACGCGCGGCACATGCGCGACTGCATCCGCCACGCCGACCGGATGCAGGCGCAGGGCACGCTGCTAGGCTCCAACAAGCTGGAGGCGCCGGCGCAGGCGCGCACCGTGCGCGTGCGCCAGGGTCGCGCCGGGGTGTTCGACGGCCCCTTCGCCGAGACCAAGGAAGTGCTGGCCGGCTACAACCTGATCGAGGCCGGCTCGCTGGAGGAAGCGGTGGAAATCGCCAAGGCGTTCCCCTGGGCGCGCTACGGCAGCATGGAAGTGCGCCCGGTGGCCGACATGGACGCCGAGCGCGAGCGCGTGGGCGCCTGAGCCCGGCTCAGCCGCGGCAGGCGTCGGTGGCGTCGCCGGCGGCCACGCAGTGGCGGAAGCCGTTCGGCAGGCCCTGCACGCGGCGGCGCTTGCCCACCTGCAGTTCGAACTCGTCCAGCACGACGCGGCGGCAGCCGGCCTGGGCCCCGGCGGGCATCGCGTCGCAGCGCTCCTCGTACAGCCGGTAGCGGCAGCCGCCGCTGCGGCTGGCGAAGCACTCGAAGGTGGCCACGCCGTCCACCAGGGTGGTCTTGCTGAAGATCGTGTCCTCCCCGCCATCGCTGGCGCGGGTGATGCTGGTGGTGCTGGGGCGGGGGTCGCAGCCCAGCAGCGAAAGCAGGCAGGACAACAGGGCCGTCAACAGTTTCATGGCGCACCTCGGTAACGCGGGAAGACGTGGACGTGGGCCGCCGCGGCGGCGACGCGCACGGCGGCGGCGGTCATGCGGGGCGCTGCGCGCACGGCGGCCTCCTGTGGATGCACGGACCGGCCGATCGGTCGCGCCGGCTCACATGCCGCGGAACAGGGCCATGAACGGCGGGCTGACCGGCAGGGTCTCGGGCCGGCCCTTCAGCCGCAGCCGGCCCTTGCCACCGTCCTCGCGCACCACCGAGGCCACCGCCGCCAGGTTGACGATGGTGGAGCGGTGGATCTGGCGGAAGCGGTTCGGGTCCAGCGCCTCGAGCAGCTCCTTCAGCGGGGTGCGCAGCAGCGCCTCGCCCTCGCCGGTGACCACCACGGTGTACTTGCTGTCGGCGCGGAAGTAC
>DASRYN010000293.1:0-2982 GCA_035687185.1 Pseudoxanthomonas sp.
CCGTTTCCTTTGGCGTGCCGGCCGCCCGCCGTCACAGCATGCGGCTGACGGTGAAGCTGCCGAACACCGGCGACTGCCGCTGGCCCTCGAACTCGCGCGTGCGGTGGTAGCGCGCCAGCGCGAACTTCCAGCGCCCGCGCATCACCGCCAGGCCGTAGCCGACCTCGGCCACCAGCGGCCGCCTGTCCACGCGGTGGCTGTCGCGGAAGGTGTTGCCGTCCAGGGTGATGTCGCGCAGCACCCAGCGCGCGTCCGAGGTCAGGAACGCGTGCGCCGACCAGCCGTGCGGGCGCCCGGCCAGCGGCGGGGCGGTGTTCTCGCCGGCCGGCCGCAGCGGCGTGCTGCCGAAGTCGTCCGGCAGCCGCCAGCCCAGGCGCAGTTCCATGCCGGCGTTGGCGTGGGTGGACAGGTTGCCCAGCGCGCCGCCCCAGTGGGCGATGGCGTCCCAGCCCCAGCCGTCGGCGTCGAAGCCCGCATCGCCGGGCCAGCGCCGCATGCGCTCGTGCACCAGGCGCACCACCGGCTCGTTGCGCAGCTGGTGGTCCCAGCCCAGGAACGGTTCGCTGCCGGTGACCTGGTGCACGGCGTCCTGCACCTGCTCGCCGAAGGCCGCCGGGCCCACGATGCCCACCTGCAGCTGCGTGGTGCGCAGCTGCGACATGTTGCGCGCGTTGTAGCCGAAGCTGGCCAGCAGCACCGCCGCGTA
Organism: Pseudoxanthomonas sp.; assembly: GCA_035687185.1. Classification (GTDB taxonomy): domain Bacteria; phylum Pseudomonadota; class Gammaproteobacteria; order Xanthomonadales; family Xanthomonadaceae; genus Pseudoxanthomonas. The sequence continues at coordinate 707 of DASRYN010000293.1, forward strand.
CGGGCGGTCCTCCGCGATCAGGTCGCGGCGGGTGCGGTCGGTGGGCGTGAACAGCCCCTGGCCGACGGAGAAGACCATGTTCTGCTGGTCGTAGCGCCCGGGCTGCAGCCGCTCCAGGCGGCGGTTGATCCAGCGGGCCAGCCGCGGCAGGCAGGGATCCTCGGTGTAGTCCTTGAGGTTGGGCGAGACGAACGTGAGCTGGGCGCCGTTGGTGTAGCCCTGGTCCTGGCCGCCGAACAGGTCGTTGTCCACGCGGAAGTTCACCGCCGGCGGCGTGCGGCTCAGGGTGCTGTCGCGGCAGCGTTCGTCGGCGCGGGCGGGGAGGGCGGCGCCGAGGGCCAGGGCCAGCAGGACGGCGAAGCGGAACGCGGTGGGCATGCGGGCTCCTGGAGGGCGGGCCGCGCGCGCGGCCGGGTGCGCGGAAACTGGGGGCGCGCCGGCGACCGCGGTAGCGCCCCGCGCGGACCGCAGCGTTGCGCGGGAGGCCGGAACGACCGCCGGTCGCGGCAGGGTTGGGTTTGCCCGGGGGCGGCCCGATAATGCCGGCATGGAGATCCGGTCCGACAACCCCGAGCACGGCTTCCAGTTTCCCGGCACCTTCGAGCTCAGCGCCATGGGCGCGGCCGACAAGGGCCTGGAGAGCGAGCTGCCGAAGCTGCTGGCGCAGGCGGGCGTGGAGGTGCTGGAGGAGACGGTGCAGTGGAAGCACTCCTCCAACGGCCGCTACGTGTCCGTGCGCATCGGCTTCCGCGCGGAGAGCCGCGCGCAGTACGAGGCGGCCCACCAGGCGCTGCGCGACCACCCCGAAGTGAAGTGGACGCTGTGAGCCAGGCGGCGGCCTGCGCGACGGCCGCGCCGTCGCGCGCGGCGCGCCTGCCAGCGCGCCTGCGCGACCTGGGCCGCCAGCCCTACGAGCCGGTGTGGCGTGCCATGCAGCGCTTCACCGACGCGCGCGGCGAGTCCACCGTGGACGAGCTGTGGCTGGTGGAGCACGACCCGGTGTTCACCCTGGGCCAGGCCGGCAAGGCCGAGCACGTGCTGGCGCCCGGCGACATCCCGGTGCTGCACGTGGACCGCGGCGGGCAGGTGACCTACCACGGCCCGGGCCAGATCGTGGCCTACCCGCTGCTGGACCTGCGCCGGCTGGGCATCGGCGTGCGCGAGTACGTGTGCCGGATCGAGCAGGCCATCATCGACACCCTGGAAGAGTGGAACATCGGCGCCGAGCGCCGAGAGGGCGCGCCGGGCGTGTACGTGGCCGGCGCCAAGGTCGCCTCGCTGGGCATCCGGGTGCGCCGCGGCTGTACCTTCCACGGCCTGGCCTTCAACGTGGCCATGGACCTGGAGCCGTTCCACCGCATCAACCCGTGCGGCTACCAGGGCCTGCGGGTGACGTCGGTGGCGGACCTGGGCGGGCCGTCCGGGGTGGCCCCGGTCAAGCCGGTGCTGCTGGCGCAGATCGCGCGCCAGTTCGGCCTGGACCTGAAGCCGCAGCCCGAGTTGCCCGACCTGGCCGGCTGATCCGCCGGCGCGCCGGTCCGCTGCCGGAGCGGGCAGGGACCCGGGTGCCGGCGGTCGCAACGGCGCGGTGGTTCGTTGGGGTGGCGGAGGCGGCGACCGCGCAGCGACCGCAACTGCAACAGCGGCTGCAAGGCAAAGCAGAAGCGTGTACGTGGCAGGCGCCGGAGTCGCGCGCGGTCCGGGGATGGCACTGCCCCCTCGGAACGGCATCCTGCCTTTACTCGGGGCCGCAGCACGTCCCTGTGCTGCTGCAGCGCCATCCCCGGACCGCCGCGGCTCGCCGCGGTCGTTGGGGGGCGTCGCTTCGCTCGCCGAAATCAGAACCGCTGCACCCCAGACTGCCGCCGCCTTTGTAGGAGCCGGCCTTGCCGGCGACACAGGCGGGCCAAGCGGCCCAGGCGGCCCAGACGAGGGAACGACGGGGCGGCCAGGCCATGCTGCGTGGCCGGTCGCCCGCAAGGCGGGCTCCTACAACGCTGCTGCGACGCATCGGCGCGTGACAGAAGCCGCGCGGTGGCCCAACGGATCCGAGAGCTCTGTAGGAGCCGGCCTTGCCGGCGACACGGGCGGCCCAGCCGGCAGACGAGCGAGCGACCGGGCGGCCAGGCCATGCTGCGTGGCCGGTCGCCCGCAAGGCGGGCTCCTACAACGCCGCATCGCCACGTGCCAGCAGCCACATGCCGCGCCGCCGTGTCGCCACGTTCTGTAGGAGCCGGCCTTGCCGGCGACACGGGCGGTGCAACGGCGAGGCGACC
>DASRYN010000294.1:0-6298 GCA_035687185.1 Pseudoxanthomonas sp.
CGCTTCGGGCGGCCCAACGGCATCGCGGTGTTCGGTGATCTGCTGTTCGTGGTCGAGCGCGGCAACCGCCGGGTGCAGGTGCTGTCGCTGCCCGACTTCGCCCCGCTGGGCAGCTTCGGCCAGGAGCAGCTTCGCGTGCCCTACGGCATCTGGGTCTACGAGCACGCGCCCGGCGAAGTGACGGCGCTGGTGACCGACAGCTTCATGCAGGATTTCGACAGGGGCGTGCCGCCGCCGCGCGAGCAGTTGTCCGAGCGGGTCAAGCGCTTCCGTGTGCGCGTGGACGAGGACGGCGCGCTGCGGGTGGACTATGCCGGCGCCTTCGGCGACACCGGCGACGGCGCGCTCTGGATGGTGGAGTCCATCGCCGGCGACCTGGCGGGGCAACGCCTGCTGATCGCCGAGGAGGACCACCGCGTCGGCTCGACGCTGCGCGAGTACGCGCTGGACGGGCGCTACCTGGGCCGCAGCCTGCCGCCGTTGCGCGGCGACGCCGAGGGCGTGGCGCTGTGGGAATGCGAGGACGGCGAGGGCTACTGGATCGCGTCCGAACAGCTGCGCCCCACCCGTTTCCACGTGCACGCGCGCGGCTCGCTGGCGCCGGCCGGCGTCTTCAGCGGCGAGCGCACCGGGATCACCGACGGGCTGGCCGTGTTCGCCGGCGCCACCGCGCGCTTCCCGGGCGGCGCGCTGTTCGCGCTGCACGAGGACCGCGCCGTGGCCGCCTTCGACCTGCGCGACGTGGCCCGCGCGCTGCGGCTGTCGCCGCGCTGCGGGCGGTGAAGCGCGTGGCGGCGCACGGCCGAGGCGCCGCATCCGCGCTGCTGTTCGCCGCGGCGCTGGTCGCGGCCGGGCCCGCAGCGGGCGAACGCTTCTGGCCGCGCGCCGCGCAGGCACCCGCGGTACCGGGCCCGTCCGCCGGGCCGGCTTCGGCTGGCCGCGTGGCGCTGCGCCTGGTGGACCGCGGCAGCCACCACGAGGCCTGGGTCGACAACGGCCTGCCCGGCCCGGTGCAGGCGCAGCTGCGACTGCACGTGGGGGACAACGTGAGGATGGTGCCCGCCCCGCCCGCGCGTGCCGTCGTGCCCGCCTGGGGCAGCGCGGTGGTGGCCCGCATCTACCGCAGCGACCCGCGCCGGCCGGCCAGCTTCGACCTGGCGCTGGAGCACCTGCCGGGCGATCCCGCCGCGCGCCCGCACGACGTCGTCTACCGCCTGCCGTTCGAGCACGGCCGTGTGCGCGTGGACCAGGGCTACGGCGGGCGCTTCAGCCATGCCGACGCGGAGAACCGCCACGCGGTCGATTTCGCCCTGCCCGAGGGCACCCCGGTGCTGGCCGCGCGCGAGGGCGTGGTGCTGGACGTGGAGGCCGGCCATTCCGCCGGCGGGCCGGACTACGCGCGCTACCGCGACCGCGCCAACTACGTGCGCATCCTGCACCCCGACGGCAGCATGGCTGCGTACGCGCACCTGCAGGCGGGCGGCGTGCTGGTGCGCCCGGGCGAGCGGGTACGCGCCGGGCAGCGCATCGGCCTGTCCGGCAACACCGGGTACAGCACGGCGCCGCACCTGCACTTCGTGGTGCAGGTCAACCGCGGCATGCGCCTGGAGTCGGTCCCGTTCCGCATGGCCGGCCCGGCCGGCGAGCTGAAGTTCCCGCGCACCGCCGCGCGCTGAGCGTCGTCCGTGCGCGGGGGGCTTGACAGCCGCCATGTGTATCTATGTATTAATACACATGGATGCACGCCTGCTGCACGTGAACCCCTCCCTGCCCGAGCCGATCTACCGGCAGATCGCCGACCAGGTGCGGCGCATGGCCAGCGCCGGCCAGCTGCGCCCCAGCGAGGTGCTGCCTTCGGTGCGCGAGGTGGCCGCGGTGCACGCGATCAACCCGATGACGGTCTCCCGCGCCTACAGCCAGCTGGAGGCCGAGGGCGTGCTCGAGCGCCTGCGCGGCAAGGGGATGGCGGTGGCCGCGCGCGGTCGCGGCGAGAGCATGGCCGCGCGCATGCAACTGATGGAACCCACCCTGCGCCAGGCCGCGCGCCATTGCCGCGAACTGGAACTCCCCGCCGACCGCGTGCTGGCGCGGCTGCGGCAACTGATCGAAGAGGACGACGCATGAACGCACTGGCCCTGCCCGCGACGCAGCACGACCTGGACCTCGAACGCCCGCTCGCCGCGCGCGGCCTGCACCTGGGTTACGGCCGCCGGGAGGTGCTGCGCGGCGTCGACCTTGATATCCCGCAGGGCGAGGTGCTGGGCCTGATCGGCCGCAACGGTGCCGGCAAGAGCAGCCTGATCGGCTGCCTGCTCGGCCTGCTGCGCCCGCAGGCCGGCCAGGCGCTGGTGTTCGGCGGCCCCGCGCTGCGCATGGACGACGCGCGCAAGGCGCGGCTGGGCTACGTGCCGCAGCAGCCGCAGGCCTTCGGCTGGATGAAGGTCGGCCAGCTCTTCCAGTACCTGGGCCAGCTGTATCCGGGCTGGGACCCGGCGCATGCGACCGCGCTGCTGCGGCGCTGGGAGATCGATCCGGGGCGCACCATCGGCCGGCTCTCGCCCGGCGAGGCCCAGCGCCTGGCCCTGGCGCGCGCGCTGGCGCCGCGGCCGGCGCTGCTGGTGCTCGACGAGCCGGCCTCGGCGCTGGACCCGGTCGCGCGCCGCGAGCTGCTGCGCGAGCTGGTCGGCCAGGCGATGGACACCGGGACCACGGTGCTGTTCTCCAGCCACATCGTCAGCGACCTGGAACGGGTCGCCTCGCGGGTGGCGTTCCTGCACGAGGGGCGCCTGCTGCTGGATCGTGCCCTGGACGAAGTGAAGGACGAGACGGTGCGCCTCACCCTGCCCGCCGCTGCCGCAGCGCGGCTGCCGGCCGCGCTTCCCGGCGAACTGGCGAGGCGCACGCTGCCCGGCGGCGCCGTGAGCCTGGTCGTGGCCGGCCGCGCGGGCTGGCAGGAGCTGCTGCTGGTCGAGGGCGTGCGCACCGACCGGCTGGGCCTGGAAGACCTGTTCGTCGAGGTGGCCGGATGAACGCCGCCACCGCGACGCGCGCTCCGCACCTTCCGTTCGCCTCGCTGCGCACCACCGTGGCCGCGGGCGGCTGGACCAACGGCCTGTTGCTGCTGGGCCCGGCCCTCGGTCCGCTGCTGGCATGGGCCAGCGCGCCCGGACGCGCATTCCAGCTGGGGCTGGCGCTGTGCGCGGTGTGCACGGTCTTCTGGGCCATGCTCGCCGGCGCGCGGCTGGTCGCACTGTTCCTGGGTGCCTGGCAGCTGCGCACCCCGCGGGTGCGACAGCGTGCGCTGGCGTGCGGCGCCGCGGCCTTGGCCATGGTGGTGGTGGTGCCGGCGCTGGTGCTGGCCGCGACCACGTCGGGCAGCTTCGCCATGGCCGCGGCGGTGCTCGCCGCCGCGCTGGCGCTGGGCCTGTTCTGGGTGAGCATGCCGCCGTGGGCGATGTGGCCGCTGCTGGCCCTGGGCGTCGGCGCGCGCTGGCTTCCCGGGTGGGTCGACGAGGCGCTGCTGCGCGCGGCGCTGCACCCCGGCGCCATCGCCCTGGCCGCCGCGGGGTTGCTCGGCGCCTGCGCGGCATGCTGGGCCTGGATGGCCGCGCGCCCGCGCGATCCGGGCACGTGGTCCACGCCGCTGTCGCTGACCATGGCGCGCGGCGGCCTGGACCCGTCCGGCCTGGCCCGGCAGCCGTACGCGGAGACGTCCCTGCTCACGCCGGACACGCCGGTGGGCAGCGCGCTGCGGCGCGCGCCGCAGGAAGCCCTGGCCATCGCCCTGGGCCCGGGCTTCGGCCGGCACTCGCTGCGGAACGTGCTCGTCGCGCAGGTGCCCATCGTCGGCGTGGCGGCGTTCTGGCTGCTACTGGGCACCGGCGGCGGCGACAGGCCCCACATCGGGCTGGCGTTCGCGCCGCTGATGGTGCTCAGCACGGCCTTCGCCCCGGTCGTCCGCCTGCAGACGCTGTTCTGGCGACCGGCCCTGGGCCTGCACGAACTGGCCCTGCTGCCGGGCCTCCCGGGGCGCCCGGCGCTGTCGCTGGCCGCCCAGCTGGGCCGGCAGGCGATCGTGCGTGCGCTGCCGGCGCTGGCAGTGATGGCCGCCTTCGGCCTGGCGGTGGATGCGCCGCGCGCGTACTACCACCTGCTGCTCTGGTCGTCGGCGGCCTGCCTGTTCCTGCTGTCGGGCGGGACCCTGCTGTCGCTGCGTTCGCAGGCCGGACGCTGGGCCTGCGCGGCGCTGGGGCTGCTGCTCGCCCTGCTGTCGGTCGGCGGCATGCTGGTCGCGCTGCGCGGCGAGCCGCCGGCGTGGCTGCACACGGCCTGGAGCGCGGCCCTGCTTGCCGGCGTGGTGCTGCAGGGCGTGGCGCAGGAACGGCTCAAGGCCCTGCCGCATCCCTGGCTGCACGGATGAGCGGCGCGGCCATGCCGTGAATGCATCCCGCGGGAGGGCGCTCCCGCGGGCCACGCCGCCCCGGGCCCGCCCCGTATAATCGCCGGCTTTCCGCCCCAGAGCGCGCCGCCCGCGGCGCCCGCCCCCATGTCCGAAGTTCCCAACGAAGCCGCGCGCCGGCGCACCTTCGCGATCATCTCGCACCCCGACGCCGGCAAGACCACCCTGACCGAGAAGCTGCTGCTGTTCGGCGGGGCGATCCAGATGGCCGGCTCGGTGAAGGGCCGCAAGGCCGCCCGTCACGCCACCTCGGACTGGATGGCGCTGGAGAAGGAACGCGGCATCTCGGTCACCTCGTCGGTGATGCAGTTCCCGTACGAGGGCAAGATCGTCAACCTGCTCGACACCCCCGGCCACGCCGACTTCGGCGAGGACACCTACCGCGTGCTCACCGCGGTGGACAGCGCGCTGATGGTCATCGACGTGGCCAAGGGCGTGGAGGAGCGCACGATCAAGCTGATGGAGGTGTGCCGGCTGCGCGACACGCCGATCATGACCTTCGTCAACAAGCTCGACCGCGAGGGCAAGGACCCGATCGAGCTGCTGGACGAGATCGAGACCGTGCTGGGCATCCGCTGCGCGCCGGTGACCTGGCCCATCGGCATGGGCCAGCGCCTGAAGGGCGTGGTCCACCTGGTCAGCGGCGAGGTGCACCTGTACGAGCCGGGGCGCAACTTCACCCGGCAGGACTCGACCATCTTCCCCTCGCTGGACGCGCCGGGCCTGGCCGAGAAGGTCGGCGCCGGGATGCTCGCCCAGCTGCGCGAGGAACTGGAGCTGGTGCAGGGCGCGGCCGACGCCTTCGACAAGGCCCGGTACCTGCGCGGGGAACAGACCCCGGTGTTCTTCGGCTCGGGCGTGAACAACTTCGGCGTGCAGCCGCTGCTGGACTTCTTCGTCGAGCATGCCCCGCCGCCGCAGCCGCGCGCCACCACCGGGCGCCAGGTCGCGCCGCAGGAGGAGAAGCTGACCGGCTTCGTGTTCAAGATCCAGGCCAACATGGACCCGCAGCACCGCGACCGCGTGGCCTTCATGCGCGTGTGCTCGGGCAGGTTCGCCGCCGGCATGAAGGCCTTCCACGTGCGCAGCGGCAAGGACGTGAAGCTGGCCAACGCGCTCACCTTCATGGCCTCGGACCGCGAGATCGCCGCCGAGGCCTTCCCCGGCGACGTCATCGGCATCCACAACCACGGCACCATCGCCATCGGCGACACCTTCACCGAGGGCGAGGCGCTCTCCTTCACCGGCATCCCCAACTTCGCGCCGGAGCTGTTCCGCCGCGCGCGCCTGCGCGACCCGCTCAAGCTCAAGCAGCTGCAGAAGGGCCTGGCGCAGCTGAGCGAGGAAGGCGCCACCCAGTTCTTCCGGCCGCTGCTGAGCAACGACCTGATCCTGGGCGCGGTGGGCGTGCTGCAGTTCGACGTGGTCGCCTACCGGCTCAAGGACGAGTACGGCGTGGACGCGGCCTTCGAGCCGGTGGGCGTGGCCACCGCGCGCTGGATCCGCTGCGCGGATGCGAAGAAGCTGGAGGAGTTCCGCGAGAAGAACGCGGCCAACCTGGCCATCGACGCGGCCGGCGAGCTGGTCTACCTGGCGCCGACCCGGGTCAACCTGCAGCTGGCGCAGGAACGCGCGCCGGGCGTGGAGTTCCACGCCACGCGCGAACACGCGCACAGCGTCGGCCTCGACTGAGCCGGCCTGCCGGCAAGGGCGGGCGCGTCCCGATCGCGGGCGCGCCCCTCCGAGGGCCAGCCCGGGCGCGGCGGGCGCCGGTCGAGAGCGCCGCCGCGCGTGCCGCGCGCATCTGCTGGGCGGCCGGCGCATCCGCCGCGGGTCGCC
>DASRYN010000295.1:0-2259 GCA_035687185.1 Pseudoxanthomonas sp.
AAGAGGCACTGGAGCGCCACCTGTTCCGCATGCACCGGCGCCAGGTCGCCGACGCCCGCCGCCGGTAGGAACCGGTCTGGCCGGGCGACCGCCATGGCGGATACGTCTGCGTGGAACCGAGTGCCAGGTGCGTCCACCGCCAAGGTCGCCGGCAAGACCGGCTCCTACACGCCGCCGCCGCGATCGGCTAAGGTGACCTCCGGCATCCGGGGAACGACTGCCCATCCGTGCGAGTCCTGATCGTTGACGACCACACTTTGGTCCGTGCCGGCCTGAGCCGCCTGCTGCAGACCTTCGACGGGGTGGACGTGGTCGCCGAGGCCAGCCACGCCGACCAGGCCATCGACCTGGCCGCCATCCACCGCCCCGACCTGGTGCTGCTCGACCTGTCGCTGCCCGGCCGCACCGGTCTCGAGGCGCTGTCCGGCATCCTCGAGCGCGCGCCCGGCACGCGCGTGGTCATGATGTCCATGCACGACGACCCGCTGCACGTGCGCGACGCGCTCGACCGCGGCGCGGCCGGCTTCGTGGTCAAGGACGCCGCGCCGCTGGAACTGGAGCTGGCGCTGCGCGCGGCCGCCAGCGGCGAGGTGTTCCTCAGCCCGCGCATCTCCTCGAAGATGATCGCCCCGCTGCTGGGCCGGGCCAAGCCGGCCGGCGTGGCCGCGCTGCCGCCGCGCCAGCGCGAGATCCTGGCGCAGATCGGGCGTGGGCTGAGCAGCAAGGAGATCGCCGCCGAGCTTGGCATCAGCGTCAAGACGGTGGAGACCCACCGCGCGCGCATGATGGAGGCGCTGGGCTGCCGCCGCGCCAACGAACTGGTGCTGCTGGCGGTCAAGCACCGCCACGAGCTGGGCTGAGCCCGCCGGCTTTCCGCCGCGCCGGCGCCGGAAAGCCGCGGCGATGTAGGGGAATCCCCGACATCGCGTCGGGAATTCGACGACCGGCCTCAGGCACGCCCCGATTCAGTTCCCGTCGCCGCCGTCGCAGGATGGCTCCATGGCGCCGCACTTCCGGCGCGACGGGGAAAACGCGATGAAAGCCACCGCCTCGCTGCAGCTGGGCCAGCAGCTGCACCTGACGCCGCAGCTGCTGCAGTCCATCCGGCTCCTGCAGCTGGACGCGCTGCAGCTGCAGCAGGAGATCGCGCAGGCGCTGCAGCTCAACCCGTTGCTGGAACTGGACGAGGAGGCCCCGCCCCTGGCCGCGGACGGCGAGCCCGTGGACCCGGCCGGTGCCGCCGCGCTGGAGACGGCCGCCTTCGACGAACTGCCCGAGCCTTCGATGTGGGACGTGCCGGGCGCGGGCTGGAACGAAGGCGAGGACGACCGCCTCCAGCGCATCGCCGAGCCGGCCTCCAGCGACCCCTGCGTGCGCGTGCTGCAACGCCTGGCCCTGGAACTGGCGCAGCCGGAACTGGAGATCGCCGGGTTCTGGCTGGAGCACTGCGACGACGCCGGCTACCTGGACGCCGCGCACGACGCCCTGCTGCTGCGCGCCTGCGCCCGCTTCGACGTCTCCGCCGAGCGGATCGAGGCGGTGCGCCAGCGCCTGCTGCACGGCGAGCCGGCCGGCCTGGCCGCGCGCGACCTGCGCGAATGCCTGCAGGCGCAGCTGGCCGCCCTGCCCGGCCCGGTGCCGGGCCGGCCGCTGGCCGCGCGCATCCTGGAACACTGCCTGGCCGAGCTGGCCGCCCACGACCACGATGCCATCGCCCGCCGCCTGCGCGCCGAGCCCGGCGACGTGGACGAGGCCGTGCGCCTGCTGCTGTCGCTGCAGCCGCGTCCGGCGCACGCCGAGGCCGAGCCGGCCGAGGCCGGCTACGTGGTGCCGGACGTGGTGGTGTGGAACGCCGACGGCCAGTGGCGCGTGGCGCTCAACCCGGCCACCGCGCCGCGGCTGGGCGTCAACGCCGCCTACGAGCGCGCCCTGGCCCAGGCCGACGGCGAAGGCGCCGCCCGCCTGCGCGAGCTGCTGCAGGAGGCCCGCTGGCTCACCCGCGGCCTGTCGATGCGCTACGACACCCTGCTGCGCACCACGCGCGTGCTGGTCGAGCGCCAGGCCGCGTTCCTGCGCCACGGCGAGGAGGCCATGGCGCCGCTGACGCTGAAGGAAGTGGCCGACGCCATCGGCATGCACGAGTCCACCGTCTCGCGCATCACCAGCGGCAAGTACGTGCAGACCCCGCGCGGCACCTTCGAGCTGAAGCACTTCTTCGCCGTGCGCCTGGAAGGCGCCAGCGTCTCCGGCGCGGCGGTC
>DASRYN010000296.1:0-18614 GCA_035687185.1 Pseudoxanthomonas sp.
GTCGGCGCCTGGGAGGGATGATGTCATGTAACCGGTTCCAAAGGCGACCCGCGGGGCGCCCGCCGGGCGGGCGGCGAAGGTTCCACCGGCAACCATGGCCGCGGGCTCCGGCACGGGCCCACCATCCGCCATGGCATGGCCGCCCCGCGCGCGGATGACCACTGGACAAGGCCGGCGCCGCGCGGCGATATTCGGTGGTTTCGGCACGCGTGCCGGAAGCGCCGTTGCACACCCCACCTGCCCCCGCCGCGCGCGCCGCGCGATCGGGCGCAACGCCCACGAGGAAGAGCGAAAAGCCCGATGTCACACCCCACGGAAGCCCACCGGATGCATGACACCCTGCTGCTGTTCGGCGCCACCGGCGACCTGGCGCAGCGCTACCTGTTCCCGTCGCTGCTGCGCCTGCAGGAGGACGGCCTGCTGCCGGAGGATTTCCGCATCCGCGCGCTGGCGCTCTCGCCGCACGACACCGCCAAGTTCCACGGGATCCTGCGCGAGCGCTTCGCCCAGCTCGGCCCGCGGGTGCCGGACGCGGCGCAGGTGGAGGCGTTCCTGGCGCGGGTGGACTACCGCTCGGTCGACATGCGCAGCCCCGAGTCGGTGGCCGAGGCCGTGCGCGACATGGTCGCGCGCCGGTGCGTGAGCTACCTGTCGATCCCGCCGGGCCTGTACATCAGCACCTGCGAGGGCCTGGCCCTGGGCGGGGCGCTGGCCGCGCCGGGTCGGCTGATGCTGGAGAAGCCCATCGGCCACGACCTCGGGTCGGCGCGCGAGATCAACGCCACCATCGGCCGCCTGGTCGACGAGGACCGCATCTTCCGCATCGACCACTACCTGGGCAAGGCGGCGGTGCAGAACCTGCTGGCGCTGCGCTTCGGCAACACGCTGCTGGAGGCGGTGTGGAACCGCAACTACATCGACTCGGTGCACATCCTGGTGTCCGAGAGCGAGGGCGTGGACGGGCGCAACTCGTACTACGCGCGCTCCGGCGCGCTGCGCGACATGGTGCAGAGCCACATCCTGCAGCTGCTGTGCTTGGTGGCGATGGAGCCGCCGGCCTCGCTGGCCTCCGACCGCATCCGCGACGAGAAGGTGAAGGTGCTGCGGGCGCTGCGCCCGTTCAGCGCCGCCGAGGCCCGTCGCCACAGCGTGCGCGGCCGCTACACCGCCGGCACCATCAACGGCGCGCCGGTGCAAGCCTACGCGCCGCCGGATGACAGCGATGTCGAAACCTTCGTCGGCGTCACCGCGCACATCGACAACTGGCGCTGGGCCGGCGTGCCCTTCCACCTGTGCACCGGCAAGCGCATGGCCGACCGCTCCACCGTGGTCACCGTGACCCTCAAGCCGGTGACCCACTGGCTGTTCGAGCGCCCCGACGGCGCCCACGCCGCGCCCAACCGCCTGACCTTCCGCCTGCAGCCGCAGGAGGACATCGAACTGGGCCTGATGAGCAGCCTGGCCGGCCCGGAGTGGGGCACGCTGGAGCTGCATCCGCTGGAACTGGAGCTGTCCTCGCAGACCGGCCAGAACCGCCGCATCGCCTACGAGCGCCTGTTCCTGGACGCGCTGCACGGCAACCACGCCCTGTTCGTGCGCAACGACGAGGTCGAGGCCGCGTGGGCCTGGATCGACAGCGTGGTCGACGCCTGGCGCGAGGGCGGCGTGCCGCTGCAGCCCTACCCGGCCGGCAGCTGGGGCCCGGAGGACGCGGCGTGCTACCTGCCGGCGCAGTTCGACGCGGTCGCCCACCCGCGCCGCGGGGCATGAGCATGTCGCGGCCGTTCCTGATCGCCGACATCGGCGGCACCAACGCGCGCTTCGCGCTGGCCGACCCGCAGGCCGAGGTGCCGCTGCTGGACGACAGCGTGCGCGAATTCGCGGTGGCCGACTTCCCCTCGCTGGCCGACGCCGCGCGGCACTACCTGGGCCAGGTGGACGCGCGGGCGCGCTGCGGCGTGTTCGCCGTGGCCGGCCGCGTGGACGGCGACGAGGCGCGCATCACCAACCACCCGTGGGTGATCTCGCGCAGCCGCACCCGCGACATGCTGGGCTTCGAGCAGGTGCACCTGATCAACGACTTCGCCGCGCAGGCCATGGCCATCAGCCTGTACCGCGCCGAGGACGTGGTGCCCATCGGCGGCGTGGGCTGGATGCCGGCGCCGCTGGACCAGCCGCGCACCTACGCCGTGCTCGGCCCGGGCACCGGACTGGGGGTGGGCGGGCTGGTGATCCGCGACGGCCGCTGCTACCCGCTGGAAACCGAGGGCGGCCACGTCAGCTTCCCGCCGGGCACGCCGGAGGAGATCCGCATCCTGGAGATCCTCTCGGCGCAGTTCGGCCGCGTCTCCAACGAGCGCCTGATCTGCGGCCCGGGCCTGGTCAACATCCATCGCGCGCTGTGCGAGATCGCCGGCGTCGACCCGGGCCTGCTGGAACCGAAGGACATCACCGCCCGCGCCGCGGCCGGCGACCCGCTGGGCATGCGCGCGGTGGACGTGTTCTGCGCGGTGTTCGGCGCCATCGCCGGCGACCTGGTGCTCACCCTCGGCGCCTGGGACGGCGTGTTCCTCACCGGCGGCCTGGTGCCGAAGATGCTGGATTCGCTGCGCCACTCCGGCTTCCGCCAGCGCTTCGAGTACAAGGGCCGCTTCTCCCCGACCATGGCCCGGGTGCCGTCGCTGGCGGTGATGCATCCGCGCGCCGGCCTGCTCGGCGGCGCGGCCTACGCCGCCGACCTGCTGCGCCGGGAGGCCACCGCATGAACGCCGATCCGCGCATCGACTGGATCGAGCACCCGGACCCGGAGTCCTGGGTGCACGCCATCGCCGCCGAGATGGAACGGGTACTGGCCGCCGAACTGGCCGCCCGCGGGGGCGCGCGCATGCTGCTCTCCGGCGGCACCACGCCCGCGCCGGTGTACGAGCAGCTGGCGGTGGCGCCGCTGGACTGGACGCGGGTCACCGTCGGCCTGGTCGACGAACGCTGGCTGTCCCCGCAGGACAGCGCCAGCAACACCCGGCTGGTGCGCGAGAGCCTGCTCGACCGCGCCGACATCGGCCATTTCGAGCCGCTGGTGCGCGACGGCCTGGCCCTGCCCGAAGCCGTGCACGCCGCCAACCTCGAGGCCGGCCACGCCCCGGACGCCTGCCTGGCGGTGCTGGGCATGGGCAACGACGGCCACACCGCCTCGCTGTTCCCCGGCTCGCGCGACCTGGACCGCGCCCTGGCCAGCGAACTGCCCTACGCCGCCCTGGACGCCACCGGCTGCCCGGTGGCCGGCGACTGGCCGCTGCGCATCACCCTGACCCCGGCCGGCCTGGCCCGCACCCGCCACCGCATGCTGCTGCTGCGCGGCCAGGCCAAGCGCGCCGTGCTCGAGCGCGCCCTGGCCGACGGCGACGTGCGCGAACTGCCCATCCGCGTGGTCCTGGGCCTGACTGGCGGCCCACTGCGCGTGCACTGGTGCGCTTGATGGCGGGCCTGCGGCCCGCATCTCCCATGGACGGGGCCGGGCCGCCGGCGCCGTCCGCCGCCCGCGCCACGCCCGTCCTTCCCGCAGCCAGCGCCCGGCCCCGCGCCGCGGTGCCAGCCCCGTCCCTCCCCCGGTCCCACCCATGAGCCTGCATCCCCAGATCGAAGCCGTCACCGAACGCATCCGCCGGCGCAGCGCCGCCTCGCGCGCCGCCTACCTGGCGGGCATCGACGAGGCCGTGCGCAACGGCCCCAACCGCAAGCCGCTCAGCTGCGCCAACCTGGCGCACGTGTTCGCCGCCTGCGGCGAGCACGACAAGGCGCGCCTGCGCGGCGACGCCACGCCGAACCTGGGCATCATCACCGCCTACAACGACATGCTCTCGGCGCACCAGCCGTACGAGCACTACCCCGAGCGCATCCGCGCGCTGGCCCGCGAGCTGGGCGCCACCGCGCAGGTGGCCGGCGGCGTGCCGGCGATGTGCGACGGCGTCACCCAGGGGCGCGGCGGCATGGAACTGTCGCTGTTCTCGCGCGACGTCATCGCCCAGGCCGCCGCGGTGGGCCTGAGCCACGACGCCTTCGACGCGGCGCTGTACCTGGGCATCTGCGACAAGATCGTGCCCGGCCTGCTGATCGGCGCGCTGGCCTTCGGCCACCTGCCGGCGCTGTTCGTGCCCGGCGGCCCGATGCCGCCGGGCATCCCCAACAAGAAGAAGGCCGAGGTGCGCGAGCGCTACGCCGCCGGCGAGGCCACCCGCGAGGAGCTGCTGGAGGTGGAGGCGCAGTCCTACCACGCGCCGGGCACCTGCACCTTCTACGGCACCGCCAACTCCAACCAGGTGCTGCTGGAAGCCATGGGCGTGCAGCTGCCGGGCAGCTCCTTCGTCAACCCGGGCACGCCGCTGCGCGCGGCCTTCGACGACGCCGCGGTGCGCCGCGCGCTGGAGATCACCGCCCTGGGCGGCGACTACCGCCCGCTGGGCCGGCTGATCGACGAACGCGCCATCGTCAACGCCGTGGTCGCGCTGATGGCCACCGGCGGCTCCACCAACCACACGATCCACTGGATCGCGGTCGCGCGCGCGGCCGGCATCGTGCTGACCTGGGACGACATGGACCAGATCTCGCAGGTGGTGCCGCTGCTGGCGCGCGTCTATCCGAACGGCGAGGCCGACGTGAACCGCTTCCAGGCCGCCGGCGGCGTGCCGTTCGTGTTCCGCGAGCTGCTCGACGCCGGTCTGATGCACGACCTGCCCACCGTGGTGCCGGGCGGCATGCGCGAGTACACGCGCGAGCCGCGCCTGGTGGACGGCGTGCTGTCCTCGGCGCCCTCGCCGGCGGCCTCGGCCGACGAGTCGGTGGTGCGCACCATCGCCGCGCCCTTCGAGGCGCAGGGCGGCCTGCGCCTGCTGCGCGGCAACCTCGGCCGCGGGCTGATCAAGCTCTCGGCGGTCAAGCCGGAGCATCGCTACGTCGAGGCGCCGGCGGTGGTGGTCGACGCGCCGCAGAAGCTCAACAAGCTGCACGCCGCCGGCGTGCTGCCGCGCGACTTCGTGGCCGTGGTCCGCTACCAGGGCCCGCGCGCCAACGGCATGCCCGAGCTGCACTCGCTGGCCCCGCTGCTGGGCATGCTGCAGAACCAGGGCCGGCGCGTGGCCCTGGTCACCGACGGCCGCCTGTCCGGCGCGTCCGGCAAGATCCCGGCCGCGATCCACGTCACCCCGGAAGCGGCGCGGGGCGGTCCCATCGGCCGCGTGCGCGACGGCGACCTCGTGCGCCTGGACAGCGAGGCCGGCACGCTGGAAGTGCTGGTGGACGCGGCCGAGTGGAACGGGCGCGAGTGCGCGCCCAACACCAGCCCGGCGGCGCACGACCTGGGCCGCAACCTGTTCGCCTTCAGCCGCGCGATGGTGGGCCCGGCCGACCAGGGCGCGCTGTCCATCTCCTGCGGCCCGCCCGCTCACGACGGCACGCCGTGGGACTACGACGCCGAGTACGAGCTCGGCGGCCAGCCCGAGGCGGCGCTGGCGCCGCACGATTCCAAGGACGCCTGAGCCCGGAGGGCCGCGCGGCCACGCGCGGCCTTCCCGCACCGCGGCGATGGATGCAGCGGCAACCGAACGCCGCCGCCGCGGCGCAGCGGGTAGAATCACGCCCGCCCCCGCATCCGGAGTCCCTCGCCCCATGAGCATCGCCGAACACCAGAACCAGGCCGAGCAGTTGCTGCGGCGCGCCGGCATCCTGCCGGTGGTCACCGCCGACAGCGTGGACGAAGCGCGCAAGCTGTCGGCCGCGCTGCTCAAGGGTGGCCTGACGGCGATCGAGCTGACCCTGCGCACGCCCGCCGCGCTGGACGCGCTGGTGGCGCTGAAGAAGGAGCTGCCCGGCATCGCCGTGGGCATGGGCACGGTGCTGACGGTGGAGCAGATGCGCCGGTGCATCGAGCTGGGCGCCGACTTCCTGGTCACGCCCGGCACCCCGCCGGAACTGGCCGACGCGCTGGCCCAGGCCCCGATCCCGGTGGTGCCCGGCGGCGCCACCCCGACCGAGTTCATGGCGCTGATGGCGCGCGGCTTCCGCGTGTGCAAGCTGTTCCCGGCCACCGCGGTCGGCGGCCTGGCCATGCTCAAGGGCCTGGCCGGCCCGCTCGGCGAGCTGAAGATCTGCCCCACCGGCGGCATCTCGGAGGACACCGCGGCCGAGTTCCTCGCCCAGCCCAACGTGGTCTGCATCGGCGGCTCGTGGATGGTGCCGAAGAACTGGCTCAAGGCCGGCGAGTGGGACAAGGTCGAGGCCAGCGCCGCCAAGGCCGCGGCCATCGTCGCCGGCGTGCGTGCCCGCTGACCGCTAGCGCGGGCCGAAGTCCAGCGCAACCCGCTCGCCGCGCCACAACCAGGCCTGCAGCAGGTACCAGCCCGCCAGCAGCAGCCCCAACTGCCATTCCAGCGCGTTCTCCAGCCGGTCCATTCGCGCCGGGTCGTCCAGCGTCAGGTCGGCCAGCAGCTTGAAGACGCCGATGCCCAGCATGGCCAGGCACACGCCGGCCATGGCCATGCGCATCGGCCGGCGCAGGCGGCCGCGGCGGCGGGCGATGCGCAGGAACCAGAGCTGGGCCAGGTAGCCGCAGCCGAAGTACACGGTGACGCCGTAGCGGCGCAGGAAGGCATAGGCCGGCCCGTCCGTGCCCAGGAACGCCACGTAGACCGCCAGCGCCTGCGCGGCCGCGATGCCGAAGGCCAGCAGCCAGGCGCCGTCGGCCCCGCGCGCATCGCCCTGCCGAAGCCATTCGCCGGCCAGCCACCAGTGCAGCGCCAGCAGCAACGCGCACGGCAGCATCAGCAGGCGGAACAGGTGGTTGCCCAGCCCGTGCCGCGCGGCGCGGCTGATCGAGGTGCAGCCGTCCCAGTAGGGGTTGCAGGCCTCGATGTGGCCGGCCTGCACCGACAACGCCCAGGCCAGGTGCGCCGAGACCAGCATCGTGGCCGCGATCGCCAGCGGGAGCATCCAGGGCGGGAAGGTCGTGCTGCGCGCCATCGCGGCCTCGCTCCGGGTCCGGCGCCATTGTAGGCGCCGGACCGGCGGCCACCACCGCCGCGGCTACGGGGCGATGCGCACCCGCGCGCCGGGCCGGCGGATGCGCAGCTCGCTGCCTTCCCAGCGCGCCGGCTCGCCGTCGATGGTGGCCGCACCGGGCGTGCCCGGGTACGGCCATGGCAGCACCAGCCCGCCGCGCGGCAGGCCGGCATCGGCGGCCACGTCCAGCCGCAGCTCGCCATCCACCCGGCGCAGCGAATAGCCCAGCCGGCCATGCGGGGTGTACAGCCCCTCCACCGCGATGCCCTCGCCGTCCAGCCAGTCCACCGGCACGCCGGCGGCCAGCACCAGGCTGTCGTCGCGCTCGCGCGCGTAGGCGAACATGTCCAGCGCCGAGCGCAGGAAGTCCGACGCCACCCAGGCGTGCGGCAGGTCGCCGACGAAGAACGGCTTGCGCGGCGTGCGCGACACCACCTCGGCCCACTGGTTCCATGCGGCCGGAGCGCGGTCGTCGAAGAAGTACCCGGTCGCCTCCCACGCGCGCTCGCGCCAGCCCAGGCGCACGAACGCGGCGACGTTGCGCCATTCGTACGGGGTGTAGTCCTTCCATTCGCGCAGGCCGTCGCGGCGCTGCACGAACTGCCGCCAGTAGCGCTCGAAGGTGTTCTCCAGCAGGTCGCGCGGCAGCCAGTCCTGCTCGCCGCCGGGCGCCAGGGCGATGGTGGTGGAGGTCGGGTCGAAGTCGCCCAGCTCGGCCGCGCCCGGCAGGTAGTCGATGCCGTGGCGGCGCGTGGCGTGGCGCAGCGACGCGGCCAGGTCGGCGCGGAACTGGTCGCGGGCGCGGGCCATGCGCGCCGCGTCGGCGTCGCGGCCGAGCGCGCGCGCGATCTCCACCGCGTCCTTGTACCCGCGCAGCGCCCAGAAGTTGTCCCAGTACGAGTGCATCGGCTTGGCCGAATACCCCTCGTGGCTGATCGAGGCCGGCATCATCCCGTAGAACGCCGGGTCCAGCCGCCGGTTGGCCTCGGTGCGCTCGCTGGCGCGCAGATGCTCCATGTAGCCGAACGCGCCGGCCACGTGCGGCCACATCCGCTCGAGGAAGGCGCGGTCGCCGGTGTAGCGCCAGTACTCGGCGATGTTGAAGATCAGCTCGCCGTGGCTGTCGTTCTCCGGCACCGGGTCGCTGCCGCGGTCGTCCACGCAGCACGGCACCTTGCCGTTCTCGAACTGGTACGGGGCGTACCACTCCAGGTACTCCCGCACCACTTCCGGCCGGCCCAGGCGCAGCAGGCCCTCGGAGATCATCGCGCCGTCGCGGATCCAGCTGCGCGAGTACGAACGTGTGCCGGGCTGCAGCCGCGGGCCGACGCGCGAGACCAGCATGTGGCCCAGCGCGGTGCGCACGGTGTCGGCGAACTGCCGCCCCTGCGGCGGCAGGCGCAGCTGCACCTGGCCGAGCCGCTCGCGCCACGCCGCCTCCATCGCCGCCTGCGCGCGGGCGGCGTCGAAGCCGGCCGGCATCCGCGCCGGCCCGGTCAGCGGCGCGACCAGCGCGACCTCGCGCGACTCGCCAGGCGCCAGGCGCCAGCGGTACAGCAGCATGCCCGAGGCCAGCCCCGAGGGGTCCTCGGCCTCGGCCGTGGCCGGCAGGTCGCCCGCGGCCAGGCGTGCGACCTCCAGGCCGGCCTCGAACGGCGTGGCGAAGGCCGCGTCCGGCGCGCGGGTGGCGAACACGCGCGGCCGCCCGTCCACCGCCACGGTGCCGCCGTCGATGCGCAGCCGCCCGATGCGGCTGACGCCGCCGACGGTGTTGAGGAACTGGCTGGGCGGATTGACCTGCAGCGGCCGCACCGCCAGCGCCAGGGTGTACTCGCGCGGCGCGTCGTGCGGGTTGGTCAGCCGGTAGCGCGCCACCAGCTGCGAATCCTCGGGCGTCCCCTGGGCGAAGGCCTGCACCTGCAGGGGGACGTCCACCTGCCCGGCGCCCGGCTTGCGCTCCCACGCCACCCGCGGCATCGGCAGGCCGCCCTCGGGCAGCGACTGCCGGGGCTGCACGTCGGCCCAGCCGTGCACGCGGCCGTCGACCACCACGAACGGCTCGACGCTGAAGCCGCCGCGCGCGACCTCCACCGCGCCGTCCTCGCCGATCAGCCCCTGCTCCAGGCCGCCGTCGATGCCGACGATGGTCCAGTACGGCTGTTCCCCGCTGAACCCGCGCGGCAGCCAGCCGCGCGGCAGGTCGGCGGCCACCGCCTTCAGGAAGTCGTTCGGGTGCGCGGAGAAGGACAGCGGCTGCACTTCCGCCTCGGCCAGCGCATAGCGGCCCTGGCCCTCGAAGGCCAGCGCGATGCGGCGCGACTCCGCCTCCGGCAGCGCGATCCAGTCGGTGCCGCCGCGGCCCTGCTCCACCCGGTACACGCTGCGCCAGCCCCCGGTGCCCGGGTCTTCCAGTTCCACCGCGTAGCGTGCCGGGCGCCGGCGCGGGTCGGCCCAGTGCAGCTCCAGCCCGCCGAATTCCCGCACCTGGCCCAGGTCCAGCACCAGCCGCTGCGTGCCGGCGGCCTCCCACGCCGTGGCACGGTCGCCGTCGATGGCGCGGCCTGCACCGGCGGACGCGGCACCGGCCGCGGCCGCGACCGCCTTCGGCGGGGTGGCCGGGTCGGGCGGCAGCGGCTCGAAGCGGAGCGCGTCGAAGCAGACGCTGCCGCGGCCGCCGGCGTTGTTGTAGATGGTGAACTCGACCCTGGCGCTGCGGCGCAGGGTCTTGTCCGGGTCCGGCCCCCAGGCCTTGTCGATGTGCCGGGCGCGGTAGCGCACTTCGGTCCACTGGCGCGGGAAGTCGTACTTCGGCCGGTTCACCCACCAGACGTTGTCGCCGCTGGCGTCGACCAGCTTGAACTGCAGGTCGTTGGCCGGCGACTCGCCGCGCAGGCGGAAACCGAAGCGGTAGTTCTGCGGATACTCCAGCGGCAGTTCGCGCTGGATCCCGGCATAGCCGGACACGCCGTTGAAGTCGTAGTCCAGGCACAGGGCCCGGCCCTCGGCGCCCTGCACCTCGCGGATGCTGCCGCTGACCTGGTTGGACACCACCACCCGCCACGGCGAGACGTCCTCGAAACCGTCCAGCAACCGCGGCTGCGCCCCGGCCGGCACGGCGGCGCCCGCGCACGCCCACAACACCAGCGCGAAAGCGCGCGCGCCGGTCCCGCGGCCACGCCGGCAGGCCGGCAGGCCGCTGTTTCCACCCTTCGAATCGAACACGCCAACCACCTCAACCCTTGACGCTGCCCAGCAGCAGACCCTGGATGTAATACCGCTGCAGCAGCAGGAACAGCAGCAGCACCGGGATCACCGTGACCACGGCGCCGGCCATCATCATCTCCACGTCCATGATGTGCTCGCGCGACAGCGACGCCAGCGCCACCGGCAAGGTGTAGTTCTCCTGGTCGGTCAGCACGATCAGCGGCCACATGAAGTCGTTCCACGCCGCCATGAAGGTGAAGATCGCCAGCGTCACCAGCACCGGCTTGAGCATCGGCAGCACGATGCGGAAGAAGATGCGCCACTCGCCCGCCCCGTCGATCCGCGCCGCCTCCAGCAGCTCGTCGGGGATCGAGCGCGCGTACTGCCGCACCAGGAATATCCCGAACACGCCGGCCAGCGCGGGCACGATCACCCCGCCGAACGTGTTGACCAGGCCCAGCTGCTTCATCATCAGGAACAGCGGCAGCATCGCCACCTGCGCCGGCACCACCAGCGCCGCGAGCAGCAGCTGGAACACCCGGTCGCGCCCGCGGAAGCGCAGCTTGGCGAAGGCGTAGCCGGCCAGCGTGTTGACGAGCAGCGAGCCCAGGGTGATGGCCCCGGCCACCAGCAGGCTGTTGGCGAAGTTGCGCCCCATGCCCGTGCGCGCGAACAGCGCCTGGTAGTTGGCCAGCGTGCTGCCGGATGGCAGCAGCGGCGGCGGGAAGCGGCTCGCCTCGCCGGCCGGCATGAACGACACCGACACCATCCACAGCAGCGGCGCGAGGCTGACCACCGCCAGCGCCAGCAGCCCGGCGTTGACCAGCACCGCGTGCCAGCGCGACTGCCCCACCTGCCGGCTCATACCAGCCCCCTGCGGCGGCCCACGCGCAGCATCGCCGTGGTGACCGCCAGGATGATCAGGAACAGCAGGAACGCCACCGCCGAGGCGCGCCCCAGGTTCCACCACTTGAAGCCTTCCTCGAACATGAAGTACAGCACGCTGACCGTGCTCTGCAGCGGATCGCCGCGGGTCATCACGTAGGGCTCGGCGAACAGCTGGAAGTAGCCGGACACGGTGATCACGCCCACCACCAGCAGCACCGGGCCCAGCTGCGGCAGGGTGATGTGCAGGAACTGCTGCCGGCGCGAGGCCCCGTCGATGCGCGCCGCCTCGTACAGGTCCTGCGGGATGGCCTGAAGCCCGGCCAGGAAGATCACCATGTTGTAGCCGAAGTTCTTCCACACCGCGAACAGCATGATCGTGGGCATGGCCCAGCGCGGGTCGCCCAGCCAGTCCACCGCGGGGACGCCCAGGTGGCCCAGCGCCCAGTTCACCAGGCCGTAGCTGGTGTGGAACAGGTAGCGCCAGATCACCGCCACCGCCACCAGCGTGGTCACCACCGGGGCGAACAGCGCGGTGCGGAACAGCGCCTTGAACCGTGCCGCGGGTGCGTTGAGCAGCAGCGCCGCGCCCAGCGACACGGCGATCGACAGCGGCACCCCGACCAGCACGAAGTACGTCGTGTTCCACAACGACTTCCAGAACATCGGCGTGCGCAGCAGCTCCAGGTAGTTGTCCAGCGCCACGAAGCGCAGGTTGCCGGCGTCGGCCAGCGCGTACAGGTCGAAGTCGGTCAGGCTCAGCGCCAGGGCCGAGAGCACCGGCAGGCCGAAGAACAGGCCGATGACCAGCAGCGCCGGCCCGGCGAACATCCATCCGGCGAGCGAGCGGGTCACGGCGCCGCCTCCGCCGCGTCGGCGCCGCCGTTCGCGCGGGCGCGCACCCAGCGGCGCTTCTCGAGGATGGCGTCCACCCGCGCGTCCAGCTCGCGCACGGCCTGGTCCTGCGGCTGGCCGCCGCGGACCACGCGCTCGGTGGCGATGCGCATCTCCTGCACGATGCGCTCCCATTCCAGCACCTTCGGCGTGGGCTCCACGCGTTCCAGCTGGTCGCGGAAGGCGCGGGCCAGCTCGTCCTGCGCCAGCGCCGGGTGTTCCCAGGTGCTGCGCCGCGGCGGCAGGTTGCCGATCAGCGCGTGGAAGCGCTGCTGGATGTCGGGCCGCGAGAGGAACTCCACCAGCTTCCAGGCCTCGGCCTTGCGCGGCGAGCCGCGGAACAGCACCAGGCTGGTGCCGCCGGCGATGCCCGCCCCGGGGCCGTCCGGCCCCGGCAGCGGCATGGTGCCCCAGGCGTCGGCCAGTTCCGGCGGCTGCCGCCTGCGGAACTCGCGGATGTTCCAGGGCCCGGACAGGTAGAAGGCGTAGAAGCCGTTGAAGAACTCGTCCCAGACGTTGGAAATCTGGGTCTCGGACATCTTCGGCGCCCAGCCCTGCTCGAACATGTTGGCGTAGAAGGCCAGCGCGCGGCGGAAGCCGGGGCTGCGGAAGTTGCCGTAGCCGCCGTCGCCGCGCAGCAGCGGGTCGTCCTGCTGCAGCGCGAAGGACAGTTGCTGCTCGAACTCGTTGAGCGGCATCAGGATGGCATAGCGGTCCGCTCCGGCCTGGCGCTTGATCGCGGCCATGGCCCGCTCCCATTCGGCCCAGTCCCGCGGCGGCGCGTCGAAGCCGGCCTGCCGCAGCAGGTCCTTGCGGTAGAACAGCAGCCGCGTGTCCACGTACCAGGGCACGCCCACGAGGCGGCCGTCGACCACACTGGTGTCCCAGATGCCGGGGAAGTAGTCGGCCTGGTCCACCACCGCCGAGGCGTCCACGTACGGCTGCAGCGGCTCCAGCGTGCCCAGGGTGGCGAACTCGGGGATCCAGGTGTTGCCCAGCTGGCACACGTCCGGCAGCGCGTCGGCGGCGAAGGCGGTCAGCAGCTTCTCGTGCGCCGCGGTCCATGGGATCTGCTGGATCTCCACCCGGATGCCCGGGTTCTCCCGCTCGAAGTCCGGGACCAGCTCGGCCACCACTTCCGCCTCGCGGCCCATCGCCCAGAACCGCACGGGCTCGCGGCCGTCGTCGCGGCCGCAACCGGCCGCCAGCGCCGTGGCCAGCACCAGCCCCGCCCGCCGCGCGAGCGACCCGAGCATGCCGCCCCGCGCGCTCACGGCGGCGGCTGCGCGCGGTTGGCGGCCGGCTGCCGGTCCTGGCGCTGCTGTTGCTGGCGCTGCGCCTCGGCCGCGGCGGCGCGCGACTCGGCCATGCCCAGCGCCCGCGCGTTGGCCGCGTCCGGGCTCACCGGCGCATCGGCCTCCTCTTCCGGCGCCAGCCAGCCGCCGCGAAAACCCGCGCGCTCCAGGCCCTTGCGGATGTAGGGGCTCTTCTTCATCACCGACCACACGAACTCGTTTCGGTAGTTGGCGATCATGGCCAGGATCGGCCCCTGGTCGATGCCGATGTAGTCGCTGGCCACCCAGCCCTTGCCCGGCACCAGGCGCCCGGTCTTGAGCGGGATGTCGTAGTCGAAGCTGGGGTTGAACGAGTCCAGGAAGCCGTAGCTGGAGTAGAGGTAGTCGCCGTAGCGGCGGTGCATCTCCTCGGTCGCCGGGATCACCACCTCCGGCGCGAACACGATCGAGGAGATCGCCGCGGTCGGGGCGATGGTGCCGTCGTCGAAGTTCTCGCGCAGCCCGGCGCCCCGCGAGGAATAGTGGCGGAACTCGCGTTCCTCGCCGCGATAGATCTGGCGGGTGTTCTGCGGACCGTCGCTGGCGGTCAGGCCCCACACGTTCTCGCCGTAGTCCTTCCACTTCATCGGGTTGGCGATGGCGTACTCGCGCTGGGCCAGCGCGGCGCGGCGGCTGTTGAGGAAGTAGTCGATCCCCCGCTCGCGCATGTACTGGTCCTGGATGTCGCGGAAGTCGATCCAGACGTGGCTGTACTGGTGGCCGAACAGCGGGCCGAAGGACAGGTACTCCTGGCCGTAGTACACGCCCCAGTCGTTGTTGTAGGTACGGGTCCAGACCGTCCAGGCGTCCGGGCTGACCGGGTGCGTCGGCGAGCCCAGCGCCAGGATGTACAGCAGCATGGCCTCGTTGTAGCCCATCCAGTCGTGGACGATGAAGCCGCTTTCCGGGAACCAGCCCATCGACACCAGCGGCTCGCGCTGCTGCAGCCAGGTCCACTCCACCCGGCGATAGAGCTGGTCGGCGATGCGGCGGATCTCCTGCTCGCGCGGGTCGTCGCCCTCGTAGTAGGCCTGGGCGAACAGCACGCCCATCATCAGCAGCGCCGTGTCCACGCTCGACAGCTCGACCCAACTGTCGTAGCGGTGCCCCTCCTGCATGTCCAGGAAGTGGTAGAAGAAGCCCTTGTAGCCGCCGCGCCCGGTGCGCTGCGGCCCCTGCGGCAGGTCGCGCAGGAAGCGCAGCGTGGTCAGGGTGCGGTCCACGGCCTGGGTGCGGCTCACCCAGCCGTTCTCGATCCCGATGGGATAGGCGGTGAGCGCGTAGCCGATGGAGGCCACGCTGGCGAACGGGCGCGAGGGGTAGCGGTCCGGGGTCAGGCCGTTGCGCTCGTTGGTCGTGTCCCAGAAGAACTGGAAGGTGCGCCTCTCGATGTCGCGGAACAGCGGCGGCAGCTCCGGCCGCGGCGGCCGCTCCGGCAGCACCGGCTCGATCAGGATCACGTCGGGCCTGGGCTTGGGCGGCACGGCCGGTTGCGGCGCCTCGCGCTGGCAGCCGGCCAGCAGCAACAGCGACGCCGCCAGCGCCAGGATGCGGGATTGCCAGTGCGACACGTTCAAAACCAACCTACCTCGTTCCCCGTGCGCCCGCCTCCCCCGGCGGGCGCGTTGTGCAATGGACCGCGGAGGCCGGCCGGCCGGGAGAGACGGCCGGGGCGGCCACCGCAGCGTCACCAGTCGATCCCGATCGTCAGCTTGAACGTGCGGGTCGGCAGCGCGATGGCCGTCGGCGTGCCCCACAGCGGATTCTGGGGTTCGCCGGCGCCGCCGCGCCAGTCCTCGTACGCGGAGTAGTTGGACCAGTTGAACACGTTGAGCACGTCGCCGCGCAGCCGCAGGCGGAACCGGCTGCCGGTGTCCCACTCCTTCTGCACCGCCAGGTCGACCTGCTTGAACTCCTCCTCCGGCGTGTACGCGTCGAAGTGGCAGTAGGCCCACGCCGACACGTTGCAGTTCTGGTAGTACCGCGGCGTCGCGTCGGCCCAGGTGCCCTTGCCCGAGAAGCTCAGGCCCCACGGCCCGTCCCAGATGCCGGTGACCACCACGCGGTTCTCCGGCACCTTGCCCGGGAACCAGCCGTAGTCCTCGATGCGCTCGGCGTTGAACGCGCCGGGCCAGCCGTCGATCGGGCTGTTCTGCTCCGAATCGGTGTACGTGTAGGCCAGCGTCGCACCCCAGCGCGACTCGCGCGTGTACGGCTTCTCCAGCTTGACGTACACCGAGCGCGTCGTGGTCTCCAGCGCGTTCTGCGCCAGGATCAGGTTGGAGAACGGCGCGAAACCCTGCCCCCACGGCGGCGGATCGGTGGCGCCGGCCGGGTCGGGCGGGAAGAACAGGCCGTCGCTGCGGCGGTTGCCGAGCAGGAAGGCGATGCCGTCATAGCTCTCCACGTAGGAGTACGCGACCTCGGTGTTCCAGTCGCTGCCCCAGACCGTGAACATGTTGCGCATGCCCAGGGTGAACTGGTCCGAATACGGCACCTCGAGCTCGTTGTGGTTCAGAAACACCTCGCGGCCGCCGCCGGCGACGGCCGAGGCGCGCAGGAACTCGGGATCGAGGTAGCGCGGGTCCCACTCGCGGCAGGTCGCGTCCGTGCCCACGGCGCACGGGTGCATCGGGGTGTTGAAGTTGTAGACGTACTGGCCCCAGCTGGCCTTGGCGACCTCGTTCTGCAGGTAGTCGAACAGGTTGCGGTCGTAGGAGCGGCCGGCGCCGCCGAACACCACGTGCCGCTGGTCGGCGTTGATGTCGTAGGAGAAGCCCACGCGCGGCGCCCAGTTGTCCTTGTCCGCGTCGCGGTTGCCGCCGGTGCTGATGTAGTCGTCGACGTCCACGCTGGAGTTGGGCAGCGCGGCGTTGGACGCACGCAGCGCCGTCACCACCTCGGCCGGGGTGACGTAGTCCTCGTAGCTGGGGGTGACCTCGTAGTCCCAGCGCACGCCCAGGTTGAGGGTCAGGTGGTCGTTCACCTCCCAGTCGTCCTGGATGTACACGCCGAACTGCTTGTTCTCGGAGGACGCGGTGCCGTCGCCGAAGCCGGCCACCGGCGCGCCGAACTCCACGTGCACGGGCACGGTGAGGCTTTCGCGGATGTCGTAGTAGAACTGCGGGTTGAACTTGTTCTGTTCCAGCGTCTGCAGGTCGACCTGCTTGTACTTGACGCCCATCTTGATGGTGTGGCCGGCGATGCCGGTGAAGGTCAGGTCGTCCTGGAACGACCAGCCCTTCTGGCCCTTGTCCTGGTAGTTGTCGCTGCCGCCGACGCGGGCGATGGTGTCCCACCAGTTGCCGTCGCTGAGCAGGTAGCCGGGCACGAAGTTGGCCGGCTCCGGGCTCCAGAACGCGTCCTCGTAGGTCAGGTGCGCGTCGTTGAGCCAGTCGCCCACGGTGAGCTGGTAGCGCAGGTCGACGCGGGTCTCCTCGTTGGTGTTGAGGGTGGCCGCCGACGGCAGGCGCTGGCCTTCCACCTGGATCGTCTCGCTCTCGTCGCGGTACTTGGCGGTCAGCTCGAAGTAGTGGTTCTCGCCCACCAGCCAGTCGATCTTGGCGAAGTACAGGTCTTCCTTGAACGGCGAGGTGTAGGTGCCGTTGCCGTACTCGCTGCGCATTTCCGGCGGCAACTGGTCGGGGGTGTAGCCGCGGCCGAGCAGGAAATTCTTCGGCGTCAGGTACTCCTTGGCCTCGTACGCGAAGAAGAAATGCGCCACGTCGCGGATGATCGGCCCGCCGAAGGTCAGGCCGTACTGCTCCTGCTTGCTCTCGGCCTTGGTCGCGCCCTCGCGCTCCTCGAAGCGGCTGCGCGAGCGCCAGTCGGTGCTGGTGCGGTCCCAGAAGAAGCTGCCCTCGAACTCGTTGGTGCCCGAGCGCGTGGCCGCGACGATCGCCGCGCTGCTCAGCTGGTCGTACTCGGCCTTGTAGTTCTGGGTGATGACCTTGTACTCGCCGATGGCGGACTGCGGGAACGGATTGCCGCGGCTGGTGTCCTGGCCGCTGATGCCGCCGGTGGTCACGTAGTTCTTCTGGCCCACGCCGTCGATGAACACGTTGACCGCGTTGGCGCTCTGCGCGCCCGAGCGCAGCCGGGTGTTGCCGCTGGCGTCGGTGATGAACTGCACGCCCGGCACGGTGTCGGCGAAGGCCAGGAAGTTGCGGCTGATCTGCGGCAGCGCCTCGATCTGGCGCTGGCTGATGTAGGACGCCACCTCGGAGGTGCGCGTCTCCACCGCGGTGCCGACCACCTGCACCGCGTCCAGCGTGGTCGCCGCGCCGGCGGTGGCCGTTTCCGCCACCCCGCCCACGCCCAGGTCGAGGGTGGCGGTCTGGCCCACCTGCACCGTCAGCTCGCGGGTGGTGGTCTGGCCGCCGGCCTCGACCTCGATGCGGTACGTGCCCGGCGGCAGGCCGCCGATCACGTATTGGCCCTGGCCCGTGGCCTGGACGCTGCGGCGCAGGCCGGTGGCGGTGTTGACCACCGTCACGCGGGCGTCGGCCGCCGGCGCGGAGTCGGCCATCACCTGGCCGCGGATGGTGGCGCCGGTGCTCTGCGCCAGCGCGGGGGCGGCACCCAGCGCCAGGCAACTGGCCAGTGCCACCGTGAGGAGCTTCCGGACGGGGCCGGTACCGGGTTTGGATCTCATGCTCGTTCCCTCCCAGGAATTGGAATGAAGTTGCTGCGCTGCTCAGCTTCCCTGTCGGCGCCCGCCGCGCGCGGGCACGCGCGGCGCCGGTCCGCCGCTGGACGCGCGGACCACCAGTTCGGGCACCAGTACCTGCCGTTGGGCCGTGCCCGCGTCCCCGCCGGGACCTTCGTCGCCGGCCGCGGCGCCGGCCTCGATCTGCGCGAGCAGGCGCGTGAGCGCGCGCTCGCCAAGCGCGGCGATACTCACCCGCATCGTCGTCAACGAGGGGTGAACGAACCGCGCCAGCGGGATGTCGTCGAAGCCGGCCAGGGCGATGTCCTCGGGCACGCGCACGCCGGCCTGCGCGAAGGCGTACAGGCAGCCCAAGGCCATCATGTCGTTGGCGGCGAACACCGCATCCGGGCGCAGCTTCGCCGCCAGGATCGCGCCGCCGGCACGGTGGCCGGAGGCCTCGTCGAAGTCGCCGGGATACTCCTCGCCCTGGGCGCCCGGGTGCGCCGCGATGGCGTCGCGGAAGCCGCGCAGGCGCTCGCGCGCGTCGTAGTTGCGTTCCGGCCCGCCGATGAAGGCGATGCGGCGGTGGCCCAGCG
>DASRYN010000297.1:0-9184 GCA_035687185.1 Pseudoxanthomonas sp.
GGCGGGCGCGCCCGCCACGTGCACCACCAGCCGCTGGTGCTGCTGGGCGAGGGCGCGTTCGCCCTGCGCCTGCGCCGGCTGCTGGACGGGCTGTCGGCGCTGATCGACGAATACCGGCCGCACGAGGTCGCCATCGAGCAGGTGTTCGTGGGCCGCAGCGCCGACTCGGCGCTCAAGCTCGGCCAGGCCCGGGGCGCGGCCATCAGCGCGGTCGTGCTGCGCGACCTGCCGGTGGCCGAGTACGCCGCGCGCGAGGTCAAGCTGGCCGTGGTCGGCACCGGCGGCGCGGACAAGGCGCAGGTGCAGCACATGGTCGCCGCGATGCTGGGCCTGACCGGCAAGCTGCAGGCCGACGCGGCCGACGCGCTGGCCGTGGCCCTCACCCATGCCCACGTGCGCGCCACCGCGCGCCGGCTGGGCGTGGCCGCCCGCGAGGCCTGGAGCAGGAAATGAGGCGCGACCTTCCCCGCGCCCGGAGCGCGCTGCCATGATCGGACGCCTGCGCGGCATCCTGGCCGCCAAGCAGCCGCCCTGGCTGGTGATCGACGTCAACGGCGTCGGCTACGAGCTGGAGGCGCCGATGAGCACCTTCTACGACCTGCCCGAGCTCGGGCGCGAGGTGTCGCTGTTCACCCACTACGCGCAGAAGGAAGACAGCGTGTCGCTGTACGGCTTCCTGCGCGAGAGCGAGCGGCGGCTGTTCCGCGACGTGCAGAAGGTCAGCGGCATCGGCGCGAAGATCGCGCTGGCGGTGCTGTCGGGCGTGAGCGTGGACGAGTTCGCGCGGCTGGTGCAGGCCGGCGACGTCACCGCGCTGACCCGCATCCCCGGCATCGGCAAGAAGACCGCCGAGCGCATGGTCGTGGAGCTGCGCGACCGCGCCGCCGACCTGGCCGGCGCGCCGGCCGGGCTGCCGGCCGCCGCCGGCGACCCGCAGGCCGACGCCGCCACCGCGCTGCAGCAGCTCGGCTACAAGCCCGTCGAGGCCGCGCGCATGGCGCGCGACGCCGCCGCCGCCGGCGACGACGCGGCCGCCATCATCCGCAAGGCGCTGCAGTCGGCGCTGCGTTGACCCACCCCCAACGGCCCCCCGCCATGTCCGCACCGCAGCACACCCAGCAGGCAGGTTCCACCGGCCACGCCCACGGAGGCCACCTGGCCCTGGTGGTCGCCGCCATCGGCGTGGTGTTCGGCGACATCGGCACCAGTCCGCTGTACACCTTCAAGGAGGCCTTCTCCGGACACTACGGCCTGGTGCCCGACCACGACACCGTGCTCGGCGTGCTGTCGCTGGTGTTCTGGTCGCTGATGCTGGTGGTGACGGTCAAGTACGTGACCATCATCATGCGCGCCGACAACAACGGCGAGGGCGGCATCATGGCGCTGATGGCGCTGGCCCAGCGCAGCCTGGCGGGCGGTTCCCGCACCGCCTACATGGTGGGCATCCTCGGGATCTTCGGTGCGTCGCTGTTCTTCGGCGACGGGGTGATCACCCCGGCGATCTCGGTGCTTTCCGCCGTGGAGGGCCTGGAGGTGGTCGCGCCGCAGCTGCACCACCTGATCGTGCCCATCACGCTGCTGGTGCTGGTGGCGCTGTTCGCCACCCAGCGCTTCGGCACCGAGAAGGTGGGCAAGGTGTTCGGGCCGATCACCGCGCTGTGGTTCGTGGTGCTGGCAGTGCTGGGCGTGTTCAACATCCTGCATGAACCCGAGGTGCTCAAGGCGGTGAACCCGTGGTGGGCGGCCAGCTTCTTCCTGGAGCACGGCTGGCATGGCGTGTTCATCCTCGGGGCGGTGGTACTGGCGGTGACCGGCGGCGAGGCCATCTACACCGACATGGGCCATTTCGGCGCCAGGCCGATCCGCCACGCCTGGTACTTCTTCGTGCTCCCGTCGCTGATGCTCAACTACCTGGGGCAGGGCGCGCTGGTGCTGGAGGACCCCGGCGCGGTGCGCAACCCGTTCT
This sequence comes from Pseudoxanthomonas sp., assembly GCA_035687185.1. Taxonomy (GTDB): domain Bacteria; phylum Pseudomonadota; class Gammaproteobacteria; order Xanthomonadales; family Xanthomonadaceae; genus Pseudoxanthomonas. Next base: position 1,967 of record DASRYN010000297.1, read on the forward strand.
ACATCGGCGTGCCCGAGTGGGGTCGCATCCCGATGATCGTGCTGGCCACCGCCGCCACGGTGATCGCCTCCCAAGCGGTGATCACCGGCGGTTTCTCGGTGGCGCGGCAGGCGATGCAGCTGGGTTACATCCCCCGCATGCGCGTCAAGCACACCTCCAGCGAGACCATCGGGCAGATCTACATCCCGGCCATCAACTGGACCATGATGCTGGTGGTGGTCGGCCTGGTGCTGGCGTTCCGCAGCTCCAGCAACCTGGCCGTGGCCTACGGCATCTCGGTGTCGGCCACGATGCTGATCGACACCCTGCTGCTGGCGCTGGTGGCGCGCGCGCTGTGGCCGCGCGCGCGGCGCTGGGTGCTGCCGCTGTGCCTGGCGTTCTTCGCCATCGACCTGGGCTTCGTGGTGGCCAACGGCGCCAAGCTGCTGCAGGGCGCGTGGTTCCCGGTGGTCCTGGGCGTGGTCCTGTTCACGCTGATGCGCACCTGGCGGCGCGGCCGCACCCTGCTGCGCGAGGAGATCCGCAAGGACGGCATCCGCGTGGACACCTTCCTGCCCGGGCTGATGCTGGCTCCGCCCACGCGGGTGCCGGGCACCGCGGTGTTCCTGACCGCCGACCCCGCGGTGGTGCCGCATGCGCTGCTGCACAACCTCAAGCACAACAAGGTGCTGCACGAGAACAACGTGCTGCTGACCGTGGAGACGCTGCCGGTGCCGCATGCCGTGCCGGGCAAGCGCCTGAAGATGGAGCGCATCGGCGAGGACTTCTACCGGGTGATCGTGCGCTTCGGCTTCATGGAGACGCCCGACGTGCCGGTGGCGCTGATGCAGGCCTGCGACCAGGGCGGCGTCTCGTTCGACCCGATGGACACCACCTACTTCGCCAGCCGCGAGAACGTGGTGGCCGGCCGCCGCCGCGGCATGCCGACCTGGCGCGACAAGCTGTTCGCGGTGATGCACCGCAATGCCGCCCCGGCCACCGGCTTCTTCCGCATCCCGGGCAACCGCCTGGTGGAACTGGGCGCGCAAGTGGAGATCTGACGGAAGGGCGCCGGGAGCGGCGCCCGCGGTTCCCCGGACCCCGGCCGTTGCCGCCATAATCGCCCCATGAACGAAGCACGCATCCTCGGCGCTGGCGCCACCCGCGAGGACGAGGCCCTGGAGGCGTCGATCCGCCCGCAGCGGCTGGACGAATACCTCGGTCAGCAGCCGGTGCGCGAGCAGCTGGGCATCTACATCGAGGCGGCGCGCGCGCGCGGCGAGGCGCTGGACCACGTGCTGGTGTTCGGCCCGCCGGGCCTGGGCAAGACCACGCTCTCGCACGTGATCGCCAACGAGCTGGGGGTGAACCTGCGGGTGACGTCCGGCCCGGTGATCGAGAAGGCCGGCGACCTGGCCGCGCTGCTGACCAACCTGCAGCCGCACGACGTGCTGTTCATCGACGAGATCCACCGCCTGTCGCCGGTGGTGGAGGAAGTGCTGTACCCGGCGATGGAGGACTTCCAGATCGACATCATGATCGGCGAGGGCCCGGCCGCGCGCAGCATCAAGCTGGACCTGCCGCCGTTCACGCTGATCGGTGCCACGACCCGCGCGGGCCTGCTGACGGCGCCGCTGCGCGACCGTTTCGGCATCGTCCAGCGGCTGGAGTTCTACACGCCGGAGGAACTGACGCGCATCGTGCGCCGTTCGGCCCGCATCCTGGGCATCGACTGCGAGGCCGGCGGGGCGGGCGAGATCGCGCGCCGGGCGCGCGGCACGCCGCGCATCGCCAACCGCCTGCTGCGCCGGGTGCGCGACTACGCGCAGGTCCGGGCCGGCGGGCGCATCGACCGCGAGGTGGCGGAAGCGGCCATGTCGATGCTCAAGGTGGATCCGGAGGGTTTCGACGAGCTGGACCGCCGCCTGCTGCGCACGATCGTGGAGCATTTCGACGGCGGGCCGGTGGGCGTGGAGTCGCTCGCCGCCTCGCTGTCGGAGGAACGCGGCACGCTGGAGGACGTGATCGAGCCGTACCTCATCCAGCAGGGATTCCTGGTGCGCACGGCGCGCGGGCGGATGGCCACGGCCAAGGCCTACCGGCACCTGGGGCTGTCGGCCCCGACGCGGGAGAGCGGCGAACTGTTCTGAGCCGCGCCCCGCGAGCGATGGAAGCGTTGCGCCAGCGTCCGGCGTGGTGCCTCGCCCGCAAGACGAGCGCCTACAGGGGCGCGGCGGGGCGGCGCAGGCCACGCCGCGGCGGGGCCGCATCGCTCGCCATGGCAGATACGCTGCGGGGGCGGCGGCCCGCCGAAGCCACGCCAGCGCCTCGCCGCCGGCCCTGCGGTGCCCGGCCTATGCCTCCAGGCGCTGCCTGGCCATGCGCGCGCAGGTGGCGACCGCGGCTTCCAGGCTGGACGGATCCGCCAACCCCTTGCCGGCCAGGTCCAGGGCGGTGCCGTGGTCGACCGCCACGCGCGGGTAGGGCAGCCCCAGCGTCAGGTTCACCGCGCGCTCGAAACCGCTGTACTTGAGCACCGGCAGGCCCTGGTCGTGGTACATCGCCAGCACCGCGTCGAACCCGGCGAGCTTGCGCGGCAGGAAGGCGGTGTCGGCCGGCAGCGGGCCGGCCAGGCGCATCCCGCCGCCCCGGAGTTCCTCCAGCACCGGCACGATGACGTCGATCTCCTCGCGGCCCAGGTGCCCGCCCTCGCCGGCGTGCGGGTTCAGCCCCAGCACCGCGATCAGCGGATCGGCGATGCCGAAGTCCGTGCGCAGCGCCCGGTGGGTGATGCCCAGCACCCGCCGCAGCAGCCCCGCGTCGATCGCGTCGGCCACTTCCCGCAGCGGCAGGTGGGTGGTGGCCAGGGCCACGCGGACCACGTCGTTGGCCAGCATCATCACCACCTCGCTGCCGGCGTGGCCGGCCAGCAGCTCCGTGGTGCCCGTGTAGGCGATGCCGCCCTCGTTGATCGTGGATTTCTGCACCGGCCCGGTGACCATGCCGGCGAAGCGGCCCTGCACGCAGGCCTCGGCCGCGTCCAGCAGCGCGCCCACCACCGCGCGCGCGTTGCGCGGGTCCGGGCTGCCGAAGGCCACCGCGTTCGCATTGGGGAACATGCGCAGCGGCAGGTCGCCCGGCGCGCGCGCGGGCTGGTCCTCGTGGAGCAGGTTCAGCGGCAGGCCCAGCGCCTCGGCGGCGGCCTGCAGCGTGAGCGGATCGGCGAAGGCGACCAGCCCGCAGTCGCCGCGCGGCTGCTGCGCCAGCCGCACGCACAGTTCCGGGCCGACCCCGGCCGGCTCGCCCGGTACCAGCGCAAGCCGCGGAATCGCCGCCATCGGCTCAGCCGCCGGCGGGCGGCGGCGCGACGGTGCCGGCGGCCGGGTCCACGTCCTCGGCGCGGTCGCCGGCGCGGAACACCACGTAGGCCTCGCCGCGCAGTTCCTGCAGGTAGCGCTCGTAGTCCTCTTCCAGCTTGCGCCGGCCGATGGTCTCGCGCACCTGGGCGCGGCGGGTGGCGTCGGTCACGTCGTTCTGGCGCTGGGCCACGCGCTGGATGATGTGCCAGCCGGCCTCGGTGCGGAACGGTTGCGAGACCTCGCCGTCGGCCAGCGCCGTGACCTGGCGGCCGAAGTCGGCGCCGTAGGCGTCGGCCGGGAACCAGCCCAGGTCGCCGCCTTGGCCGCGGGTGTTGTTGTCTTCCGAGGCCTCGCGCGCCACTTCCTGGAAGTCGGCGCCGCCGGCCACGCGCCCGCGCAGGGTCTCGATCTTGGCCCGCGCCGCGGCGTCGTCCTGGCGGTCGTTCACCCGCGCCAGGATGTGGCGCACGTGGTACTCGGTCACGGTGCGGGTCGCCGTCTCGGCGTCGGCGTCGCGCACCTCCACCAGGCGCAGCAGCTGGAAGCCGCTGGGGCCGCGCACCGGGCCGATGATCTGGCCGGGCTCCAGGTCGCGGATCAGGCGCGCGAACGCGGTGGGAATCTCGTCCAGGCTGCGCCAGCCCAGGTCGCCGCCCTCCAGCGCGTTGGGGCTGTCGGAATAGCGCACGGCCGCGGCGGCGAAGTCCATCTCGCCGCGGTCGATCACGCTCTTGATGCCGTCGACCTTGCGCTGGCCGGTGGCGATCTGCTCGGCGGTGGCGCCGTCGGGCAGCGCGACCAGGATGTGCGCCAGGCGGTACTGGCGCCCGCTGCTGGCCTGCTGCGACAGGGCCGCGTCCACCTCGCCCTCGCTCACGTTGATCCGCTGCGCGAAGCTCTGGCGCAGCCGCTGCACGGTGATCTCGTCGGCCAGCGAGCGGCGGAACTCGTCGAAGGACATGCCGTCGGCGGCCAGGCGCTGGCGCAGGGCGTCCACCGTCATGCCGTTCTGCTGGGCGATGGCGGCCACCGCCTGGTTGATCTCCTGGTCGCCCACGCGGATGCCGTTGGAGCGCGCGCGCGCCACCTGCAGGCGCATCAGCACCAGGCGCTCGAGCACCTGGCGCTCGAGCACGCCGCGCGGCGGCAGCTGGTTCTCGCGGCCGGCATACTGGGCCAGCACGTTGCGCATGGCCAGGTCCAGCTCGCTCTTGAGGATCACGTCCTCGTCCACGATCGCGGCGATGCGTTCCACCGGCTGCAGCTGCTGAGCGGACGCGGAGAACGGGAAGGGCAGCAGCAGGAAAGCCGCCAGGAGGATCGCGGAAAGGCGTCGGCTCATGGGCTCAGGGGATGAGGTTCGGATCGTAATCGTCCGGGTCGGGCGTGGTGTTGCTGGGCGGGACCAGGTACAGGTCGTCGCGGTGGTAGCCGAGAATAGCACGGCGCAAAGTGCGCTCCGTGTCCTGGCCGGCCGACCCTAGGCCCTTGAGGACGAATTCGACCTGAATGGCGTTGTCCAGCTCGCCCTCGCGGTTGCGCACGTAACGGCGGGCCAGGGCGCGGACCGCCAGGCAGCAGCTGTCCCACTGCACGCCGGCGATGGCCTCCAGCAGCTTGTCGTCCTGGATGGAGTGGTAGTAGCGGCCGACCACGCTCCAGGTCGGGCTGATGGGGTAGAGGAAGGAGAAGTCGGCCTGCTCCAGCAGGTCGCGGCGGTAGCGGTAGCTCAGGTTGACCACGCCGTCGCCCGGCCACAGGTAGCGGGCGCGGACGCTGGCCAGGTCCTCGCGGCGGAACTTGGGGTCCCACTGGTAGGAGGCGCCCAGGTTCCAGCGGTCGTTGATCACGTAGTTGGCGTCGGCCACCCAGGCGGACTTGCCGCGCTGCACCGGGGTCTCGCCGGGCGCGACCACGCGCGAGTCCTCGAAGTAGCGGATCTGGCCGATGCTGGCCGAGAGCTTCTCGCGGCCGTCCGACTGCCGGATCAGGCGCGTGCTCAGGGCCACGGTGAGCTGGTTGGCGTCGGTCTGGCGGTCGGCGCCGGAGTAGCGGTTGTCGCGGAACAGCTGGCCCCAGCTGAAGGTGAAGGGGCGGGTGTCGAACAGCGGCAGCCCGTCCTGGTCGCGGTAGGGCGCGTTGAGGTAGAACAGCCGCGGCTCCAGCGTGTGCAGGTAGGCGTCGCCGCCGATGGTGGTCTCGCGGTCGAAGTAGACGCCGGCGTCCAGGCTGGCCACCGGCAGGCTGCGGGTGGGCGAGCGGTCGCCCCCCAGCTGCTGCGCCAGCTCCTCTTCCAGCTGGTAGGTCGTGTAGCGCCAGGCCAGGGTCGGGGTCACGTACCACGCCGGGCCGCCCAGCCGCGCCGACAGGTAGGGCTTGACGTCCAGGCGGCTGCCGCCCGGGCGCTCGCTGTGCTGGAAGCGCACCGCCTCGGCCCACACGCCGGCGTCCAGCCAGTGCCCCAGCGGCTGCTCCCAGTTGACGTAGGCGCGCGGCAGGCGGCTGTACGGCAGGTTGGCGTCGGTCAGCGTGTAGTCGGTCAGCTGGAAGTGCTCGGCCATGGCCCCGGCCGTCCAGTACTGGCCGGTGCCGAACACGCCGGCGGTGCTCTGCAGGTAGGAGGCCGAGACGCCTGCCAGGCGGTTGCTGAAGTCCTCCACGTAGCGGTCGTCGCTGACCCAGCCGACGTTGGCGCGCGCCTGCCAGTGCGCGTCCAGGTTGTGGTAGCCGTTGAAGGAGAAGCGGCCGCGGTCGCGGTCGCGCAGGTCGTCGCCCGGCAGGTAGGCCGCCTCGACCGTGCCGCGCCCGCTGCCGTACAGGTAGCGGAACTCGGTGTCCAGCATCAGGCCGCGCTTGGTCATCAGGCGCGGGGTCAGGGTGGCGTCGTAGTTGGGCGCCAGGTTGAGGTAGACGGGCTGGCGGTAGTCGAAGCCGTTGCGCCCGGACATGCTCACCGACGGGTAGAGCAGGCCGGTGCGGCGGCGGTCGTCCACCGGGAACTTGATCCACGGCACGTACAGCACCGGGAACCGGCCCAGGCGCAGCACCGCGTTGCGGGCCACGCCGAAGCCCTCGTCGCTGTCCACGTCGATGCGCTGCGCCTGCAGCTCCCACGCGCGCTGCGAGGGGTCGCAGGTGCTGTAGGTGGAGTGGTGCATCTGGCCGACCGGGCCGCGCAGGTTGATCGAGTCGGCGCCGCCGTTGCCGCGGCGGTCCACCAGCTGGTAGCGCACGTTGGTGATGACGTGGCTGTCGTCGTCCTGATCGCCCTCGGCGCGGTCGGCGACGATGCGGATGCCGCCGTCCTGGTAGCGCACGCTGCCCTCGGCCACGTAGGTGCCGCTCTCGGTGTCGAAGCGCAGGTTGTCGGTGCCCAGGAACTGGTCGCCGCGCACCAGCGCCACGTTGCCCTGGTACTGCGGCGTGGTCTCGGTGCCGACCATGCGGTCGCCCTGGATCTCGGTCGGCTGCTCCTCGCGCGCCGGCGCGCCCGGCGCCGCGGCCGGCGGCGCGCCCTCGAACGGGGGCAGGATGTCGCCGGCCGGGCACAGGGACCAGTTCAGCGGCTTTTCCTCCGCCATGGCCGGCAGGCAGACGGCGATGGCGAGCGAGAGCGGCAGCAGGCGCAGGGGGGATCGCACGGGATCGGGCATCCGGGGCAAAAAACGCCGGTAGCTTGCCGGATGCGGGTGCATACGGGCAATGAAAGCAGTCGCCGCGGGGCGGCTGCGATTCATGCCGCGGGCCGGGCGGTCAGGCCAGTGCGCCGACGTGGGCGGTGGCCGATTCGGCCAGCGCGCCCAGGTGGTAGCCGCCCTCGAGCAGGGACACGACGCGGCCGCCGGCGTGGCGCGCGGCGATGGCGCGCACCTCGGCGGTG
>DASRYN010000298.1:0-16125 GCA_035687185.1 Pseudoxanthomonas sp.
AGAAACGAACGGACGTGCTATTTTGCCGGCCATGAACGCCTCCGCCAGCCCCGCCACCGCCAAGGGCGCCAGCACCCGCGGCATGCTGCTGGGCCGTGCCTGCGAGCTGGCCGCGCGGCTGGGTCTGGAAGGCGTGAGCATCGGCGAGCTGGCCGCCGCGGCCGGCATGTCCAAGAGCGGCGTGTTCGCGCACTTCGGCTCGCGCGAGGACCTGGTGCGGCAGACGCTGGACTGGGCCGCGGCCGGGTTCGTCGACCGGGTGATGGCGCCGGCGCTGAAGCAGCCGCGCGGCCTGCCGCGGTTGCAGGCCATCGCCGACGGCTGGATCCGGTGGATCGTGGAGCACCCGGACGGCTGCGTGTTCCTCGGCGCGGCCACCGAGTACGACGGGCGCCCGGGCCCGATGCGCGACCACGTCGCCGCGCTGATGGACAGCTGGCGGCAGGCCGTGGAGCGCGCCGTGGCGATGGCCGTCGAGCAGGGCCACCTGCGCGAGGATGCCGACCCGGCGCTGCTGGCCTTCGAACTCCAGGCCCTGATGTACGGCCTGCACCACGTGCGCCTGCACCAGCCCGGCGTCGCGCCGGTGCTGGCGCAGCGTGCGGTGCAGGACCTGTTCGACCGCTACCGGGCCGGCGACGCCGCCCCGGCTTCCCCCTCCCGCTGACCTTCCGGAGCCCGCCATGGCCGCGATCGCCCCGCCTTCGCCGCAAAAAAGCACGACCGTTCGTACTGCAGGGGTGCCACGACCGCTGCGCTGGGCCTTCGCCGCCGGCGGCTGGCTGGCACCGGGGGCCACCGTGCGCCATGCCTCGCGGCTGTTCGGCACGCCGCTGGCGTCCTCGCGCAGCCGCGCCTTCGCCGCCGACTGCGCCGACGCACGCGTCGGCCACGTGGAGAGCGACGGCCAGCGCATCACCACCTACGCCTGGGGCGACCCGGCCACCCAGCCCTACGTGCTGTTCTCGCACGGCTGGTCGAGCTTCGGCCTGCGCTGCCGCCCGTGGGTGGCGCCGCTGCGCGAGGCCGGCTACGCGGTGGTGGCCTTCGACCATCCCGGACACGGCCGCAACGACGGCGGCCGCGCCATCCTGCCGGCCTTCGCCGCCGCGCTGGCGGACGTGGCCGCGCACCACGGCCGGCCCGCGGCGGTGGTGGCGCACTCGATGGGCGGTGCGGCCACGGTGCTGGCGCTGCGCGACGGCCTGCGCGCCGGGCGCGTGGTGCTGGTGGCCCCGGCCGCGGACCTGCGCGCGGCCGGCGGCCGCTTCGGGCGCATGGTCGGGCTGGCGCCGCCGCTGGTGGCGCGCATGTTCGAGCAGTTCGAGCGGCAGATCGGCATTCCCGTGGACAGCCTGGCCGTGCACCTGCACGTGCCGGCGCTGGGCGTGCCCGCGCTGGTGGTGCACGACCTGGAGGACGACGACGTGCCGTGGGAGGAGGGCGAACGCTACGCCCGCCTGTGGCCGGGCGCGCGCCTGCTCAGCACCCGCGGCCTGGGCCACCACCGCATCGCCGGCGAGCCGATGGTGATCCAGTCCGCGTTGCGCTTCCTGCGCGGCGAGACGGTGGGCGAGCGCGTGGTGTCCTCGCCGAACCTGCCGTTCGGCTTCGGCTGACGCGACGGCCGCCGCGCGGCGCGCGGGAAGTCACGCTGCAGCGCAACCATCGGTTTCGCGTGCAAGGACTAGAATCGGGCCAAGTCCTTGATCCGCGAGCACGCATGAGCACGCCCGCCAGCCACATTCCCGACGCGCGCCCGGACGCCACGCCGCTGCGCTTCGTCACCGCCGCCAGCCTGTTCGACGGGCACGACGCGGCCATCAACATCATGCGCCGCCTGATCCAGGCCCAGGGTGCGGAGGTGATCCACCTGGGCCACAACCGCAGCGTGGAGGACGTGGTCCGCGCCGCGCTGCAGGAAGACGCCGACGCCATCGCGCTGTCGTCCTACCAGGGCGGCCACGTCGAGTACTTCAAGTACATGGTGGACATGCTGAAGGAGAAGGGCGCGTCCCACATCCGCGTGTTCGGGGGCGGCGGCGGCACCATCACGCCCGAGGAAATCCGCGAGCTGGAAGCCTACGGCGTGGAGCGCATCTACCACCCCAACGACGGCATGAAGCTGGGGCTGGTGGAGATGATCGAGGACGTGGTGGCGCGCACCGCCGCCGCCCGCCCTCCTGTAGGAGCCCGTCTTGCGGGCGACGCGGGCGATGGAACGACGATGACGCCGGATTCCCCCGGGGCGCGGCCGAACCGGGGGATGGATACGTTCGCCGGGTCGCCGGCGAGACCGGCTCCTACACTGGCAATCCCCGACGAAGTCGCCATCGGCCGCATGCTCAGCGCAATCGAGGATGGCGCCCTGGGCGAGGCCGAACTCTCCCGCCTGCGCAAGCAGTGGCAACTGGCCGGCGGCAAGACCCCGGTGGTCGGCATCACCGGCACCGGCGGCGCCGGCAAGTCATCGGTCACCGACGAACTGCTCAACCGCTTCCTGTCCAGCTTCCCGCAGATGCGCATCGCGGTGATCTCGGTCGATCCCACCCGCCGCCGCAGCGGCGGCGCGCTGCTGGGCGACCGCATCCGCATGAACTCGCTGCGCAGCCACCGCGTGTACATGCGCTCCATGGCCACCCGCCGCCAGCACGCCGCCACCAACACCGTGCTGAAGGACTGCATCGCCTTCCTGCGCTCGCTGGCCTACGACCTGGTCATCGTCGAGACCGCCGGCATCGGCCAGAGCGATTCGGAAATCGTCGACCTGGTCGATTTCCCCATGTACGTGATGACCAGCGACTACGGCGCCGCCAGCCAGCTGGAGAAGATCGACATGCTCGACTTCGCCGAACTCGTGGTGCTGAACAAGTACGACAAGCGCGGCGCCGAGGACGCGCTGCGCGACGTGCGCAAGCAGTGGAAGCGCAACCGCAACGCCTTCACCGCGAAGGACGAGGACATCCCGGTCTATCCCACCATCGCCAGCCAGTTCAACGACCCCGGCGTCAGCTGGATGTTCGCCAACCTGTGCCGGCTGCTGAAGGCCAAGCTCAACCCCGGCTCGCCGCGTTGCGACTTCGCCCCGGACATCGACACCTCGCTGAAGGAGCCGCGCGCCACCGTACTGATCCCCGGCAGCCGCGTGCGCTACCTGGCCGAGATCGCCGAACAGGGCAGGGCCATCAACCGCCGCATCGACAGCCAGGCCGAAGTCGCCGACCGCGCGCAGTCCTACTGGCAATCGCTGCACGACCTCGGCGACGACCTGCTCCCCGAGCCCCTCGCCCTGTACCCCACCGACGCCCTGGTAGGAGCCGGTCTTGCCGGCGACCCCACGCACGCCTCCCGCCCCGCGTTCGACCGCGCCGCGGGGAAACCCGACGCCCCCACCATTCCACCGCCCGCGTCGCCGGCAGCACCGGCTCCCGCAACGGACGCCGACCGCACCTTGCTGACCCTGCGCCAGCGCTACAACGACGCGGTGCAGTCGCTGGACAGCGACAACCTCAAGCTGCTGCGCGAATGGCCGCAGCGGCTGAAGTCGATCACCGACGAAGCCACCGAATACCAGGTGCGCGGCAAGACCATCCGGGTCGAGAACTACCGCGAATCGCTCAGCCACCAGCCCATTCCCAAGATCGCCGCGCCGAAGTACCGCTCGTGGGGCGAACTGCTGGTGTTCCTGGGCAAGGAAAACCTGCCGGGCAGCTATCCCTACACCGGCGGCGTGTACCCGTACCGCCGCACCGGCGAGGACCCGATCCGCATGTTCGCCGGCGAAGGCACGCCGGAGCGCACCAACCGCCGCTTCCACTACCTCAGCCTGGGCCAGCCGGCCGCGCGCCTGTCCACCGCCTTCGACAGCGTCACCCTGTACGGCGAAGACCCGGCGCCGCGCCCGGACATCTACGGCAAGATCGGCAACTCCGGCGTCAATATCCCCACGCTGGACGACATGAAGAAGCTGTATTCCGGCTTCGACCTATGCGCGCCCAGCACCAGCGTGTCGATGACCATCAACGGCCCGGCGCCGATCATCCTGGCCATGTTCATGAACACCGCCGTCGACCAGCAGGTGGAGAAGTACCTGAAGGCCGATCCGCAGCGCTGGGCCGAGGCCGAAGCCAAGATCGCGAAGTTCTTCGAAGGCCGTGAGCGCCCGCGCTATCACGGCGACCTGCCCAAGGGCAACGACGGCCTGGGCCTGGGCCTGCTGGGCGTCACCGGCGACCAGCTGCTGGACGCGGAGACCTACGCGAAGATCAAGGCCGAGACCCTGGCCACCGTGCGCGGCACGGTGCAGGCCGACATCCTGAAGGAAGACCAGGCGCAGAACACCTGCATCTTCAGCACCGAGTTCGCGCTGCGGATGATGGGCGACATCCAGCAGTACTTCGTCGACCACAAGGTCCGCAATTTCTATTCGGTCAGCATTTCCGGCTACCACATCGCCGAGGCCGGGGCGAACCCGATCAGCCAGCTCGCTTTCACCCTGAGTAATGGTTTTACGATTGTCGAGTACTACCTGGCGCGCGGCATGAAGATCGACGACTTCGCGCCCAACCTGTCGTTCTTCTTCAGCAACGGCATGGACCCGGAATACACGGTGATCGGCCGCGTGGCGCGGCGCATCTGGGCGCGCGCCATGCGCGAGCGCTACGGCGCCAACGAGCGCAGCCAGATGATGAAGTACCACATCCAGACCTCCGGCCGCAGCCTGCACGCGCAGGAAATCCAGTTCAACGACATCCGCACCACGCTGCAGGCCCTGTACGCGCTGTTCGACAACTGCAACAGCCTGCACACCAATGCCTATGACGAGGCGATCACCACGCCCACCGAAGAGAGCGTGCGTCGCGCGGTGGCCATCCAGATGATCATCAACAAGGAGCTGGGGCTGAACTTCATCGAGAACCCGTGGCAGGGCAGCTTTGCGGTGGAGTACCTGACCGACCTGGTGGAAGAGGCGGTGTACAAGGAATTCGAGGCGATCAGCGAGCGCGGCGGCGTGCTCGGCGCGATGGACACGATGTACCAGCGCGGCAAGATCCAGGAAGAGAGCCTGTACTACGAGCAGAAGAAGCACGACGGCAGCCTGCCGCTGGTGGGGGTGAATACCTTCCTGCCGAAGGAGCACGGCGGTGAGATCGCGACCGAGATCGAGCTGATCCGCAGCACGGAAGAGGAGAAGGCCCAGCAGATCGCCAACGTGCGCCGCTGGCAGGCCTCACGCAACCGTCTGGCGCCGGAAGGCGAAACCGACCATGGCCATGTGATCGAGGACGACGCGGCTGCCACCGAACCGCACGACGGCCACGGCCTGGCCTACCTGCAGCGCACGGCGCGGGAACGGCGTAATGTGTTCGAGGCGCTGGTGGAGGCGGTCAAGACCCACTCGCTTGGGCAGATCAGCCATGCGTTGTACGATGTGGGCGGGGAGTACCGGCGGAATATGTGAGCTCCCTCGCCCGGCTGGTCTGCGACGAGCTGTTGGGTAGGCGGGATTCATGCTTGGCGTTGTCTGGGCGCCTAAAGAGTGTGCGAATGCATACACCGACGGGCTGCTAGATACTCGCAGCTATGAATTCGATGGGTTGTGTGCTTCGGCCGAAACTGATATTTGAATTGGCTGCTCTATGTGTGATCAGGGGAATCTGTGAGGGTTTATAAAAAGCCAGCTAGCGCCGCAATGGCGATGGCGCGATTAGAGGGCGATGTCCTATTCTCGGGGGACGCCTTTGACCTGGTTGACGTCCTCCCCGAGCAGAGTATTGACCTAATTTTTTCATCTCCCCCCTACTGCATGGGGAAGTCATACGAGACGAGTTCTTCTGTAGCTGACTTCATTGCGTGTCATGAGGCAATCGTCCCTAAGCTGGTTCGTTTGTTGAAACCGGGAGGATCAATTTGCTGGCAAGTCGGCTATCACTCGGATGGAAAGCAGCTTACGCCCTTGGACTTCTTGGCTCATTCGGTCTTCGCAAAATCGTCTGAGTTAAAGTTGCGCAACCGAATAATTTGGACTTTCGCCCACGGATTGCACGCAAAGAATCGCTTTAGTGGAAGACACGAACTCATCCTTTGGTATTCAAAGGGGCAGTGCAAGTTCAACCTTGACGAGGTTAGGGTCCCACAAAAGTATCCTGGGAAACGATATTACAAGGGGCCGAAGAAAGGCGAGCTGAGTGGGAATCCGCTGGGAAAGAACCCCGGGGACGTTTGGGAAATCCCGAACGTAAAGAGTTGGCATGTGGAAAAAACAGAGCACCCCTGTCAATTCCCTGTAGGCTTGCCTCAAAACTTTATTCGCGCTGTTTGCCCGAAAGGCGGGCTGGTTTTTGATCCGTTTATGGGCGTTGGCTCAACTGGAGTTGCCGCCGCGATTGAAGGGCGACGCTTCCTTGGGGCAGAAATACAAGAATCTTACGTAGATGTTGCGAAACAGCGAATCGGGGATGCGCGCAGGGGTCTTGCGAAGGTGCGGCCCTTGGATCGCCCAATACACGAGCCAAAACCAACCGACTCGGTAGCTCGTAAGCCAGACCACTTTAGGGGATGAGTATGGCGGCAGCTGGCAAGAAGGCAATGTCTAAGCCAAAGAAAAAGGCAAAGACATCGAAGGTGAAAAAGGTAGCGAAAAAGATTAAGAGTGCCCATGAGATCGAAAAGGCGCGATTCAGTCGCGCTGTTTCAGCTTTCTTCCGGCGCCTAGATTTTGTGCGCGTGAAGACGGACGGAAAGGAAGTCAAGTTTAAAGGGCGAACTGGTGAGCTGGACGATGTCTTTGTTTATCAAAACATAGTGGTCGTGTGTGAATACACGGTTGGCCAACCTTCTTCTGAGCACGTTGGCAAGAAAAGTCTGCTGTGGAACTTGATCGAGGAGAATCACGCGGATTGGGTTGAGTACCTTCGATCGACGTTTCCCGCGTTTTCTCAGATTCTCGATAGTTCCGACTTCGACCTTTCAGAGTACCGAGTGCGCGTGTGTTATGTATCAAAGAATGCGGTGTCTGATGAGGTAATAAGCTGCGTCAAGAAAACAAAGTTCCTTGACTTAACGACATTTCGCTATTTCGATGCGCTAGCTAAAACTATTCACAAAAGCGCTCGATTCGAATTCTTTGCCTACTTGAACTTTAAATTTAAAGAGATTGGCGAAGAGATAAAAAACACATCTCAAGACGCTAAGCAGTTCCGTGGATTCTTATTGCCATCCACATTCAGTAGCTTTCCAAGCGGCTTCAAAGTTGTCTCCTTTTATGCAGACCCTAACACACTGTTGTCGATGTCATATGTGCTCCGGCGGGATAGCTGGCGGGACCCGGAGGGAATGTATCAGCGTGTTTTGATGAAAGGACGTATGAAGGAGATGCGGAAATATTTGACGACTCAGGAGCGCGTATTCGTCAATAACATCATTGTTACGTTGCCGAACGAAACGATGATCAATGATCTCGCCATCTCAGGAAAGAACCTCAGTGACGATGAATCAAAGCTAGTGCAGCCGATCACAGTCTCGGTTCCTCGCACTTCAAATGTCATAGGCATTGTTGATGGGCAGCATCGCGTCTACTGCTATCACGAAGGCGTTGATGAGTACGAGAAGCAAATTAGGAAAATTAGAAGTCGTCAGAACTTACTGGTCACGGGGATAATCTATCCAAAAAATTATGGCGAGCAAGATCGTCAGCGCTTTGAAGCAAAGCTATTCTTAGAGATAAACGATAAACAGAAGAAGGCGAAATCTGACCTTAAGCAAAGCATAGAGCTCATTCTCAATCCTTATTCGAATACTGCGATTGCGAAGCGAGTAGTTGAGCGTCTAAATGCAACTGGAGCATTGAGGGGTATGCTCCAGACAAATTACTTCGATCCGCCTAATCTCATCAGGACGACGTCAATCGTTGCGTACGGGCTTCGACCTCTCGTCAAGGTTGGAAGCAAGGAGTCGATGTTTCAAACGTGGTCTAAGTCAAATAAGCAGCTGTTGGTCGATAAGCAGAAGGGTGGATCTGGTGATGCCAGCGATGAGTTGTTGATTGAGTATGTTGATTACTGCGTAAAGTCTATTAATGCTTTGCTGGTTGCTGTTAAGAAAGAAATTGGCTCTGAAAAATGGGCGCTTGCCGATAAGCCCAAAGATCGCCACTTGACGCCAACTCTAATCAACGGCTTATTGGTCTGCCTGCGCCTTTTGATAGGTCAGAAGAAGCTTTATGCTCAGGCGACTTACGAGGAGTTGCTGCAAGGGTTTCACTCGTTCGGCTATAAAAAGTACAAGTCCAGCCAATGGTCGGCATTAGGTACAAAGATTTATAACGAATATTTTTTGAATACCGATGCATAGCGACGGGATAGCTTGAGCCTATGGCAAGGCCGTAAGGCGCATGCGTAAGGCCGTAAGGCGCATTCGTAGGGCGGAACCCGCGCAGCGGATTCCGCCATCGAGACGGCGGATGGTGTGCGATGGCGGAATCTCCTGCGGAGATTCCACCCTAGTTGGGGGTCTTCCGACGTGGGGTGGAAGGCCGATATGCGGCGTGGCGGCGCCGTCGCATGTGGGTTGCATCCACGATCCCGAGGCACGGATGCCTAATTGCCGGTGCGCAACGGTTCCCGGCGGAACCTGGTTCTTCACCGTCAACCTGCAGGAGCGGCGGAACAGCGACCTGCTGGTCCGCGAATTCGACCTGCTGTGCCGCTGCGTTGCGCTGGAGCGTTCGCGCCGGCCCTTCGCCGTGTGACCTGCCCCCACTGGCCGTACCAGTGATTACTGATAAAGCCCGGGATTGAAGGTTACTGTGTTGGTGGCTTGTTGTGCTCGGTGGTTGGCAGCGAACTGGGCAGGTGGGATTCGACCGCAGCTGCTGTGTGGGCGAACCTCGTTGTAGTCGCGCCGCCAGTCGGCGATGACCTGCCGGGCCTGGGCCAGCGAGGTGAACCAGTGCTCATTGAGGCACTCGTCCCTGAACTTGCCGTTGAAGCTGTCGATGTAGCCGTTCTGCATGGGTTTGCCCGGCTCGATCAACAGGTGCTCGATGCCATGTCGCTGTGTCCAGGCAATAAAGGCCCGGCTGGTGAACTCGGGGCCGTTGTCGGTCCGCACGGCCCGTGGGTAGCCGCGAAAGCAGGCGGCCTGGTCGAGCACCCGGACCACGTAGGCCCCGCCAATGCCGTGGTCGACCGTGATATCCACGCACTCGTGGGTGAAGTCATCGGCCACGGTCAGGCACTTGAGCCGTCGAGCGTTTGCCCGGGCATCGCTCACGAAGTCCATGCTCCAGACCTGATTGGGTGCCTTGGCGATCGCCAGCGGTTGCCGTTCAAGCGGTGGCCGCTTCACCTTCTTGCGCCGGCGCACGGCGAGGCTGGCCTCGCTGTAGAGCCGGTACACCTTCTTGTGGTTCACGTCGGGAAACTCCGGGCGCAGCAGGTCGTGCAGGCGGCGATAACCGAACCTGCGCCGGATCTGGGCCAGTTCGATGATCCGGGCCGACAGCGCCTGCGTGGCAGGCGTTGGCTCGGGCGGGTGACGGAAGGCATCGCGGGACAGCCCCGCAAGGCGGCAGGCCCGGCGCTCGCTCAACACGGTCTGGTCGAGCATGCGGCGGACTGCCGCGCGCTTGCGTTGCGGGGCTAGCGTTTTACCCCGAAGCCGATCTTCAGCGCCTCGATGTCCAGGTGGGCGTCGGCCAGCAACCGCTTGAGCCGGTTGTTCTCGGCTTCCAGCTCCTTCAGCCGCTTGGCGTCCTCGGCCTCCATGCCGCCGTACTTGGCCCGCCAGGCGTAGAAGCTGGCCGGACTGAAGCCGTGCTGACGGCCTAGCTCCGAGACCGCCATGCCGGCCTCGGCCTGCTTGATGAATCCGATAATCTGTTCGGTGGTGAAGCGACTCTTGCGCATGTCCGTCCTCTCGGGTTGACGGACTTTACAGCTTCACGTGGTACGGCTCAGTGGGGGCAGGTCAGTGTCAGTGGGCCGTGCCGGCCGACGACACGCTGGAGCCGGCCGCCGGCAGGCGCTACTGCGCCCGCCGCGTCACCCGCCGCACCGCCGCCTGGACGCCGGTCTTGACGCCCGCCATGGCCGAGACCGCGGTCGAGGCCGGCGAGGCTTTCCACTCCTCGTAGGCCACGTCCAGCTCGGCCAGTTCCTGCGGCGTGAACAGTTCGCGGGCCATGGCGAACATCGTGGTCTCTTCCTCGGTGGCGTGGTGGTCGATCATTTCGCCGAACACCTTCACCCGGCCGGCGAACTGCGGCGTGGTGATCTCCGCTGCATGCACATCCGGGATCACCGTCTTCTCCACCGCGCGATGCTCCTCGACGGCCTCGGCGTGGGTCTTGAGCCCGTTGCGGTCGGCACGCTCGGCGAACCGGGGGTAGAACACGGTCTCCTCCCACTTGGCGTGGGGCAGCAGCCGGGCCTCGATCCGGCCCAGCAGCTCGGCCCGCCGCTTGCCGGCGCGGTCGGTGGTCGATTCCATCTGCTCGAACAGGGCCCGCAGTTCGTCGTGTTCGACCTTGAGCGTCTTGAGTATGTCCCGCGTGGCCATGCGCCCGTTCCTCCGCACCCGTGGAGCGGCGACCATGCGTCAGGGTTCGTGGTGGCGGCGTGAGCGGGCCACCGGGCCCGCCACGGACCACCCCACGCGCCGTCGCCCGCGCTACGATCCGCGTTCCTTCGCCGTAGCCCACGACTCCCGCATGCGGGCCTCCGATTCCCACGACCCCCAGGCGGCATGAGCGACACTCCGGCGCGTCCCAGGATCGGGACCGAGCCCCGGATCGGACGCCTGCAACCCTGGATCGCCGCGCTCCTCAGCACGCTGCTGCACGTGGCCTTCCTGCTGATCCTGCTGTGGTCGGCCAAGCCGGTCGTCACCCCGCCGCAGGGCAAGGCCGGTGGCGGGCGGGTCCGGGTGGACTTCGTCGGCCAGCCGCAGGGCGACGCCACGCCCGCGCCGCCCAGCCCGCGGCCCTCGCCGGCGCCCGCAGCGCGGTCGCAGCCCGCGCAGCGGCCGTCCGAGCCACGCAAGCCGGTGTTGGAAGCGCGCTTCATCGAGCCGCCGCCGGCCCCTGCGCCGGGCGCGGGCGCCGACGCACCGTCCGACAGCCAGGCCCGCGCGCCGGCCGCCAGTTCGCCATCGCCGGCCCCGCGCCGCCCGGAGACGTGGACCGGCCGACCACCGGGCCTGCTCGAGGACGACGTCTCCGCCGCGGACGGGCGCGCCAGCGGCCCGGTCGACCGCGACGGCCAGTACGCCGACATGGCCGCCGGCGAACCCAGCATGCAGGTGGGCGGCTACCAGATCGTCTACGACCTGATCGCCGAGGAACGGCTGCGCGCGTGGATGGCGCAGGGCGTGCGGGAGCTGTCCATCCCGCTGCCGGGCACGCACTACCACATGGTGTGCCCGGCGGAGGTCGCGCTGCGGCGCGGCTCCAGCCGCTGCCGCCTGCTGGAGCCGGGTTCGCCGGAGATGCAGGGCGTCGGCGACGCGCGCGACGTGATCACCATCATGTACGTCTACCGCCAGGGCAAGCTGGTCTGGCGCGGGCCGGGGCCGTACCGCTGACCGCGACGCCTTGCCGCGGCCTGGTGGCACGCGCCGGCGTCGCCCGATGCCGCGGCGGTTTCGCGAGCCGAGCGTTTGACGGTATGGTCGGCTCCCACGCCGCAGAGGACGAGCAACCCGATGCACAGACGCGATTTCCTGGGAAGCGCAGCGCTGGCCGCCACGGCATTGGCGCTGCCCTGGGCCGGCGAAGCCAGGGCCGCGCCCGGCCGCCGCCTGTTGCCGCCGCCGCTCAATCCCGGGGACACCGTCGGCCTGGTCAGCCCGTCTTCCGCCACCGACGAGCCGTTCGACCTGCAGCTTGCGCGGGAGGCGATGCAGGCACTCGGGTTCAAGGTGAAGCTCGCCCCGCACCTGGCCGCGCGCCACGGGTACCTGGCCGGCACCGATGCCGAGCGCGCCGGCGACCTCAACGCCATGTTCGCCGACCGCGAAGTGAAGGCCATCGTCTGCGCCCGCGGCGGTTCGGGCGCCGCGCGGCTGCTGCCGCTGCTGGATTACGGCGCGATCCGCCGCAATCCCAAGGTGCTGCTGGGCTACTCGGACATCACCGCGCTGCACAGCGCCATCCACACGAAGACCGGGCTGGTCACCTTCCACGGGCCCATCGGCATCGGCAGCTGGAACCGCTTCAACGTGGACCAGTTCCGGCGCCTGTTCTTCGACCGCGAGCTGCTCGAGTACCGCAACCCGGTGGAGGAAGAGGACGAGCTGGTGCCGCGCAGGAACCGCACCGTCACCCTGCGCGGCGGCAAGGCGCGCGGCGAACTGGTGGGCGGCAACCTGTCGGTGCTGGTGGCGCTGGCCGGTTCGCCCTACATGCCCGACTTCACCGGCAGGATCCTGTTCCTGGAGGACGTGGGCGAGGCCCCGTACCGCGTGGACCGCATGCTCAGCACCCTGAAGCTGACGGGCGCGCTGGACCGCATCGCCGGCTTCATCTTCGGCCACTGCACCGAGTGCGACCCGGGCGACGGCTACGGCTCGCTGACCATCGCGCAGATCCTGGACGACTACTTCGGCCCGCTGAAGATCCCGGCCTACCGCGGCGCGCAGATCGGGCACATCCGCCAGCAGTTCATCGTCCCGATCGGCGGCCGCGTCGAGATGGATGCCGACGCCGGCACCTTCCGCCTGCTGGAGCCGGTGTTCCAGGCCTAGCGCTGGCGGCCGGCTAGCCCTCCACGCTGGGATAGCGCTGCGCGATGGCCTGTGCGACCAGCGAGCGGGTCGCCGAATCGAGTTCCTCCTCCCCTGCGAGGAGGAACTCGGCACCCCGGCCCATCGGGGTAAATACCCGCACGTCGCTCCTGCGGCCGGACTCGGTGCGGTCGATCCACCAACCTGGCAATGCGACGGCGGGCACCACGGGAACCTCGCGCCCCAGGCTGTCCTTCAGATAGCGGGCGAGCCACTGCGCTTGACGCCGTGCTTGTTCGATCGCGGCGGTGTCGCGGAAGCCGGGAAACACCAAAGCTGTTCCGTCGTAGGTGACCCGATATCGCGAGTCGTCCCCGTCACTCCGCTTGCGGAACGACTTCGTCTCAACCGCATAAACGGCACGTGGCGCGATGACGACGTGATCGATGTTGAAGCCCTCGCAAGGGATGTCGTGCGCCACCGTGCACCGTGGGCCAGCCAGCCTGTTGAGCAGCTGGCCTGTCATCTGCTCTGCGATCCGGCCTTCTTTCGCTTGGTGATAGGCGCGATAGTATGCGCGCATACATCCACAGCCCGTAACCGAAGAGCCCAATGCCCGCCGCGACGAACACGGTCTCGGTAAACCCGAACCGGACGGCGGCCCAGTCCACGCGGAGTATGGCCCACATCGACAACGCAAGAGGCAGGGAGAAGTACATGAGCATGAAGGCGCTGATCATGTTGTCGCCGTGCTCGTTGAGCCGGGACAGCAGTTGCTGGCCCGGAAGATTGGCGATCTTCCTGCCGTGCAGCGGCGAGCGCCGGTTGCCGCGGTTGCGCAGCAACTTGACCGCTTTCGCCGATACCAGCAGAAGGCAGGCGGTGATCACGAATGTGCCGAGGAAGACGAGATTGGAGATCATTCGGGCAACGGTTGCTCAGGCGCGGCCCATCACCTGGGCCAGGTAGGAGACAGGAGCGAGCTGGCAGTTGTCGGGAATCGCGCCCGGCAGCTGGAACAGCCTGGGTCGGTCGCGGAAATCGAACACCCGGTACAGCCGGTATTGCTCCGCGTCGGCCTGCGAGCGGGCCAGTTCGGTGCGGCTGACGTAAAACGGGGTGAGCTCCCCGAAGGCGGTGGTCTTGACTTCGATCAGCCGCTCGCGGCCGTTCTCCTCAAACGACAATACGTCGTAGCCCAATCCGTCGCCACGGGTCGCGGCCACGTGTTCCACCTGCTCGCTGAGGCGCTTCTTGCCGGCCGCATGCAGTCGCCTCGCTTCCAGTTCCAGCACGAACAGTTCCCCAGCGCGGCCGAGGGAGCGGTTGCGCGCCTCCTGGGCCAGGTAGTCGCGGCGGGCAGGAGAGAAGGCGGGCGCGTACGGCGCCGCCTGCTCGTGCACCCGCCTGGGGCGGGGCGGTGGGACCCACACCGCGTCCATGCTGCTCGCGGCTGCCGTTGCCGGACGCAGCACCGCGGCCTGGACCGCATCCTGCAGGGCAAGGTTGGCCTGTGCCTGGGCCTCGACCGTTTCCACGACAAGGGCTTGGTAGTTGCCGCGCGGTTTGTAGCCGTCGATGTACGGATAGCCCAACGCCAGCATCACGGCGCTGATGTTGCAGTGCTTGAACTCGATGGATTGACGGCTGCGCCCGTCCAGTTTCTGCATCAGCGCGCGCGCGTGCCCGGCCTTGCTGTAGCGCTGGCCGTTGAGTTCGAGCGTCAACATGCGCAGGTAGTCTGCCACGCAGGCTTCCACTTCCAGCAGCGACCAGTCTTCCCCTGTTGCCATACCGTCCCCGGCAGTTCACCGGGACCAGGTTAACCCAGCGCCGCGCCGCGTTCAGCCGTGCCCGCGGGCGAGGTCATCGAGCGGGCTCCCGGGGCGTTCGCAGCGCCGTCATCGCCGCGTCACCCGCAGGGGACGGGCGGGCTGGTAGAACCGGTCCGCCGCGGGCGGCCGCGGCCTGGCGAAACGACGGAGGCGACCATGGGCGGGAACGAGAACCGGCCGGACAAAGAGAACGAGCGGCCGGACGAGGACGCGATCGAGGCGGATCGGCAGAACGAGGTGGGCGTGTGGGCGCGCGGTTTCGGCGTGTCCTCGGCCGACCTGCGCGGCGCGCTCAACAACGGCCGTTCCGGGCCGCGCAACGAGGCCGAGGCCGAGCGCGCGCGGCAGGACGAGGAAGGAAAGCGGCCCTGAGCGCGCGGCCGGCGCGGGATGCGTCGGCAGCGAAACTGCCCGATGGGCCGGCGCCGCCGCGTGGCGGCGGCGCAGCGAATGCCGTGCGGCTGCGGCCGCCTACCGCGCCGCGGCCTGCGCGGCGGCGTCGCGGCCCGCGGGCGACAGCAGGCCGTGCATCTTCATCCAGCTGACGAAGGCGTCGAACCAGCCGGTGCTGGTGGTGTCCTTCTGGTACATGCCGAAGCCGTGGCCGCCGCGCTCGTAGAAGTGGAACTCCACCGGGCGGCCGGCCGCGCGCCAGCTCTCGATCAGGCCGAAGCCGCTGTTGGCGAACAGGCCGTCGTCCGCGGCCAGGGCGACGAACAGCGGCGGCGCGTCGGCGGGCACCGTCAGCGGCGCCAGCGGGCCGTAGATGTCGCCGATGAAGGCGGGCTTGGCGTCCTCGCCGGCCAGGGTGGTGGCGATGGTCAGCATGGCGCCGGCCGAGAAGCCGACCATGCCGATGCGCTGCGGGTCCACGCCCCATTCGCGCGCCCGGCTGCGCACCAGCGCGAACGCGGCGCGCGCGTCGGCGATCTGCGGGCCCAGGTTGGCGATGGAAGCCATCGGGTCCACGCGGTGGCGGGGCGGCGGGCCGGCGAACATCTGCCGCATCGACTCGGCGAAATCGTCCAGGTCCGCCGGCGTCTGGTTGAGGCGGTACTTCAGCACGAACGCCGCCACGCCGCGGTCGGCCAGCGCACGCGCCACGTCCCAGCCCTCGTTCTCCATCGACAGCGAGCGGAAGCCGCCGCCGGGGGCGACGATCACGGCCGTGCCGGTGGCCTTGGCCGGGTCCGGCAGGAACGGCGTGAGCGTGGCGACGGTGACGTTGCGCGCGAACACGCTGCCGTACTGGCGGTGCCATGCTTCCTGGTTCTTCGCGTCGGGCAGCGGGCCGGTGCCCAGCTCGATGGCGTCCGGCTGCGCGGGCGTGGCGATCGGCGTCATCGTGTCGTCCTGGGCCGCCGCGGGCAGGGCGCATGCCGTCCACAGCAGCGCCGTCGCCAGCGCGACGCGGCCGAAGGCGGGCAGGAAGCGGGACTTCAGGGGCATGGGCGGTTCTCCGGCAGGTGGAAGGGGAAGGGCGCCGCGGGCTGCGCCGGTGCGTGGCGCAGTGCGTGCCGCGCGTCGCGGCGTGCGCGTCGCGGCCGAGTGTAGTGCGCGGAAACCG
>DASRYN010000299.1:0-6910 GCA_035687185.1 Pseudoxanthomonas sp.
CGGACCTGCCGCTGATCGTGGAGGTGGAGACGCTGGCGCAGTTGCGCGAGGCGCTGGCCGCCGGCTGCGACCGCATCCTGATCGACGACTTCGCCGCCGCGGACCGGCGCGAGGCGGTGCGCATCGCGCGCGAAGCGGCCGCGGACGGCCGCCGCATCCCGCTGGAAGTCTCCGGCGGCGTCGACCTGGCCGGCGTGCGTGCCATCGCCGAGGACGGCGTTGACTTCATCTCCATCGGCGGGCTGACCAAGCACGTGCGCGCGATCGACCTGTCGATGAAGCTCGGCCCGCCGCCCTAGCCTGCGCCGGCGGACGGGCGCACGATGCGCTCACGCCGGATAGACCCCCGCCCGGCCACCCTCGGGCCGCGCCAAGGAAGGAGTCCCATGCGCCGCATCGCCACGTCCGTCCTGCTCCTGGCCGCCGCTTTCGCCGCGCGCGCCGCGCCGGTGGAGGTCTGCGACCTGCCGCCGCGCTACGGCGTCGGGCCCGCGGCGGCGCAAGTCGTGCGCGTGGCCTGCCAGGAGCACCGGCTGTGGCTGCGGCCCTTCATCGAGGCCGACGGGCGCCTGGCCGCGCTCGCGGTCACCGAGGCCGAACGCGGCCCCCTGGACGACGGCAGCACCCCGGCCTGGCAACGGGTGGCGCAGTACTGGCGCGAAAGCGGCACGCTCGCGGCCATGGCCGCGGCCGGCACGCCCGGCGCGGCCGCGTGCATGGCACTCGACGGCCGCCGCGAGACCGAGAACGACTGCCGCGCCTTCCTGCTCGACCAGCCGTGGTCGGCCGCGTTCGTCTCCTGGGTGATGATGCGCGCCGGTTTGCCGGGCTTCGTCGCCTCGCCACGGCACCT
The DNA here is from genome assembly GCA_035687185.1 of Pseudoxanthomonas sp. Lineage (GTDB taxonomy): Bacteria > Pseudomonadota > Gammaproteobacteria > Xanthomonadales > Xanthomonadaceae > Pseudoxanthomonas. The sequence continues at coordinate 854 of DASRYN010000299.1, forward strand.
GGATTACATCACCCATGCCTGGCGCCATCCGGACCGCGGCCCCTATGTCTATGCCGACCCGTGGACGGCCAGGCCCGCCCCGGGCGACCTGCTGTGCTTCCTGCGCGGCGCCGACGGCGGCCTGGGCGCGGCCGGCCTGCGCGCGGCGCTGGCCGGGGCCGCGCCACCGGCGCTGCGTTCGCATTGCGAGATCGTGGTGGCCGCCAATCCGGGAGGCGACCGCACGCTGCACATGGTCGGCGGCAACGTGCTCAACGCGGTGGTCATGCGCAAGCTGCCGCTGGACCGCACCGGCCGGCTCGACGCGGCGGCGCTGGCCCCGGTCGCCGGCGGCGAGCGGATGGAAACGGACGCGACCGGGGCGGCCGCTCCGGTGGCCGCACCGTCGCCCGCGACCGCCCCCGCGGCCGCGACGGCCGGAGCGGCAAGCCCGGCAACAGGCGCTGCAAGGATGCCGGCAACGGCAAGCCCCCAAGGTTCGGTGGCCGCCACTACGACGGCTGCCACCACCGCGCAGCCCGCGACGTCAAGGCCGGTGCCCAGCCCGACGGCAACGGGGCCGGCGCCGGTGGCGCATCCCGCGCCGGGCACCACGGTGGCGCCGGCGTCGCCGCCCCCGCCGATGCCGGCGAACGGCATCGAGGGCGACGCCGCGCCCGCGGACGCATGCAGCCCCGGCAACGCGCCGGCCTGCAGCTTCAACCGCCGCGACTGGGCGGTGCTGCTCCAGCTCAAGCCGCAGGCAGCGCCTCCGGTGGGGACGCCTGCGGTTCCCGCCACGCCTGCCACGCCTGCCACACCGGCCACACCTGCCGCTCCTGGGACTCCTGGCTCGCCTGCGACCCCCACGCCTTCCGACACGCCGTCCGCGGCGCCCGCCCCCGCCGCTTCCGGCACTTCACGCTGAACCTGATCGCCGGCAAGGCTGGCGCCTCCCGACCACCGGGTCGCCGGCAAGGCCGGCTCCTACGACGCGGGTGCCTCGTGCCGGCCGCCCTCGTAGGAGCCCGTCTTGCGGGCGACCTCCGCCTCCCCGTGGAACGCAGCAACCCCGGTCCGCCTCGGGTCGCCGGCAAGGCCGGCTCCTACGGTGCCGGCTTCTCCTGCCAGCCGCCCTTGTAGGAGCCCGTCTTGCGGGCGACCTTCGCTCCGGCGTCCAACGCGGCAACCTTGGTCCGCCCTCGGGTCGCCGGCAAGGCCGGCTCCTACGACGCGGGCGCCTCGTGCCAGCCGCCCTCGTAGGAGCCCGTCTTGCGGGCGACCTCCGCGTCGCCGGGGAACGCGGCAACCTCGGTCCGCCCCGGGTCGCCGGCGAGGCCGGCTCCTACGACGCGGGCGCCTCGTGTCAGCCGCCCTTGTAGGAGCCCGTCTTGCCGGCGACCTCCGCGTCGCCGGGGAACGCGGCAACCCCGGTCCACCCCGGGTCGCCGGCAAGGCCGGCTCCTGCGCCGCCGGGCGGCTTGCGCGCACCGGGCCGCGCGAACGCACAGCGCATGCGGCGGCCCGATTCGGCTACAGTCGCGCCATGCCGAGCCTGATCCTGCTGATGATTGCCGGCGCCGCCGCGTTCGCCTTCTGGAACGCGGCGCGCGCGGCCGCCGAACGCGCCGAGGCGCTGGGCCGCGACGCATGCGCGGCGGCCAACGTGCAATGGCTGGACCAGAGCGTGCACGCCACCGGCATCCGCCTGTACCGGCGCGAGGACGGGTGGCTGGGGCTGGAGCGCAGCTTCCGCTTCGACTATTCGCACGACGGCGTCGACCGCCACAGCGGACGGCTGGTGCTGCGCGGCGGGCGGCTGGTGTCGTTCGTCGGGCCCTCGTCCGGGGCCCGGATACTGGCGTTCGGCCCGCGCCAGGACGAGGCCTGAGCCACGCGGCCAGCACCCGCGCGGCGCGTGCGGGAGAGCCGGCAGCCAACCGGCCGCATCAACCGGGGGCGGGCGGAACCGGCCTGCCGCCCGAATCGCACGGCCGCCCGCAGGCGGCCGGAGACGTCACTTCACCACGCGCAGGTGCGGGCGCTTGCCCGGGGCCGGGTCGGCGGGTCCTTCGGGCGGAGCCTGCGGGCCGGGGCCATCGTCGCCCGGCTGCGGCGGACCGCTCTCCTCGGGCAGCACCATGCCCTGCCCGGTCTCGCGCGCGTACACGGCCAGCACGGCGTTCACCGGCACCTGCACCGGCTGGCTGACGCCGCCGAAGCGCGCGGTGAAGCCGATCCACGCGTTGTCGATGTGCAGGCCCACGACGGCGCGCTCGGCGATGTTGAGCACCACGCGCCCGTCGCGCACCGCACTGGCCGGCACCTGCACGCCCGGCACGCCCGCGTCCACCAGGATGTGCGGGGTCATGCCGTTGTCGTTGATCCACTCGGTCAGCGCCCGCAGCAGGTACGGGCGATAGCTGGTCATGCGCGGCGCTTCGTCGGTCATGCGTGACAGTCTACGCCGGCGCGGCCCGCGCCGCCCGCCGCGACCGCCGGCCGTGTCAGGCCGGCAGCTCGCGCAGCTTCTTTTCCTGCTCGGTCAGGCTGCGGACGAAGCCGGGGTTGCGGAAGATCCGATTGCCGTAGTCCTCGATGGCCTTGCCGTCCTTGGGCAGCGGCACGTCCAGCGCCTGAAGGCGCCAGATGATCGGCGCCATGGCGCAGTCGGCCAGGCTCATTTCGGGGTTGAGGAAGAACTTGCTGGCCTTGAACAGCGGCAGCGATTCGGTCAGCAGCTCCTTCAGGCGCTTGCGGCCGGCCTCGGCCTGCTGGCGGTTGCCCAGCTGGATGGCCTGCACCTGCGGCACCCAGTCGTGCTCGATGCGCAGCATGGCCAGGCGCAGCCGCGCGCGGGAGAGCGGGTCCACCGGCATCAGCGGCGGGTGCGGGTAGCGCTCGTCCAGGTATTCGCTCACCACCGAGGCGGCGTAGAGCACCAGCTCGCGCTCGACCAGGGTCGGCACGGAATGGTAGGGATTGAGGTGGATCAGGTCCTCGGGCGGGTTCTGCGCGTCCACCGGGACCAGGTCGTAGGTCACGCCCTTGGCCGCCAGGACCAGGCGCACGCGATGACAGAGCACGTCATCGACGGAGGAGAACAACGTCAGGGTATTGCGCATGCGCACGCTCGCTGCCATCTAGGCCTCCGACGGCCGGAATCCGCCGGCCGTACTGGCGCCGCCGGCCCCTCGCCGGCGGTCGTCACGGTTCCCCGAGTGTGCAGGGCCGCGCCGGAAAAGCGCAAGGCCGTGCAGTTCCGCCCGCGCGCGTCCCGCACGCGGCGGGCGCGACGCGTCAGTGCACGTCTTTCCAGTACTCCTGCTTGAGCAGGTAGGCCAGGAAGGTCAGCGCGACCAGGAACAGGATCACCCACACGCCCAGCGCCTGGCGCTTGAGCGCGGCCGGCTCGCCCGCGTACTCGAGGAAATTGGTGATGTCGCGCGCGACCTGGTCGAACTCGGCCGCCGACAGCCGCCCCAGCGTGGTCACGACCAGCCGCTCCGGATGCCGCTCGCCGGCCGCGTCGGGCTCGCCGAACTCGGCGTGCTGCAGGCCCTGCAGCTCCCACAGCGGGTTGGGCATGGACACGTTCGGGAACAGCTTGTTGTTCCAGCCCAGCGGGCGCGACTCGTCCAGGTAGAACGACTTGAGGTACGTGTACAGCCAGTCGCTGCCGCGCACGCGCGAGATCAGGCTCAGGTCCGGCGGCATCTTGCCGAACCACTTCTCGCCCTCGGCCTGGGTCAGCGCCACGTGGATCTGCTCGCCGTACTTGGCCCCGGTGAAGTTGAGGTTGTTCATCACCTCTTCCTCGGTGAGGCCCAGGTCCTCGCCCATGCGCGAGTAGCGCAGGTACTTCAGCGAGTGGCAGCCGGAGCAGTAGTTCATGTACAGCTGCGCGCCGCGTTGCAGCGAGGCGCGGTCGGACAGGTCGTTGCCGGCCTGCTGCACCGGGCCGCCGGCCGCGGCCAGCGCGGCGGCGGAGAACAGGAGCCCGGTGGCGGCCGCGGTCAGCAGGGCAATCCACTTCTTAGTCATGCGTCGTCACCCGTTCCGGCACCGGCTTGGTCTTGTCGATCTTGGTCCAGATCGGCATGGTCAGGAAGAACAGGAAGTAGTAGGCGGTGAGGAACCGGCCCACGATCGTCTCCACCGGGTCGGTGCCGGGACCGGCGCCGATCTTGCCCAGCCAGACGAAGCTGAAGGCGAAGATGCCCAGCAGGACCTTCGACAGCACGCCGCGGTAGCGGTAGGACTTGACCTTGGCCTTGTCCAGCCAGGGCACGAAGAACAGGATGGCGATGGCGCCGAACATCACCAGCACGCCGCCCAGCTTGTCCGGCACCACGCGCAGCATCGCGTAGTACGGGGTGTAGTACCACACCGGCTTGATGTGCTCCGGCGTGACCAGCTTGTTGGCCTCGGTGAAGTTGTCGTGCTCGAGGAACCAGCCGCCGAAGGCCGGGGCGAAGAAGATGATGAAGGCGGCGATGACCAGCATCGCGAACACGTAGAAGGTGTCCTTCACCGTGTAGTACGGGTGGAACGGCACGCCGTCGGTGGGGGCGTTGGGCGACCAGCGGTTGCCCTTCGGGCCCTTCTTGATCTCCACGCCGTCGGGGTTGTTGGAGCCGACCTCGTGCAGCGCGCCCAGGTGCAGCACCACCAGCAGCAGCAGCACCAGCGGCAGCGCGATCACGTGCAGGGCGAAGAAGCGGTTGAGGGTGGCGTCGGAGGGCAGGTAGTCGCCCATGATCCACTCGGTCAGCCCGTTGCCGATCACCGGGATGGCGCCGAACAGCGAGATGATCACCTTGGCGCCCCAGAACGACATCTGGCCCCAGGGCAGCACGTAGCCCATGAAGGCCTCGGCCATCAGGACCAGGTAGATCAGCATGCCGAGGATCCACACCAGCTCGCGTGGCTTCTGGTACGAGCCGTACATCAGGCCGCGGAACATGTGCAGGTAGACGACGATGAAGAACAGCGAGGCGCCGGTGCTGTGCATGTACCGGATCAGCCAGCCCCACTCCACGTCGCGCATGATGTACTCGACCGAGGCGAAGGCTTCCGCCGCGCTGGTCTTGAAGTGCATCGTCAGGAAGATGCCGGTGACGATCTGGTTGACCAGGACCACCAGCGACAGCACGCCGAAGACGTACCAGATGTTGAAGTTCTTGGGCGCGTAGTACTCGGACATGTGCTTCCGGTACATCGGCGCCAGCGCCGGGGCCCGCTCGTTGACCCAGGCCATCGCGCCGTTGGCGGCGCGGGTGAAGATGTTGTTCGCCATGGCTTAAGCGGCCCCCTCCGGATCGACGCCGATGACGATGGTGTTGTCGTCGGCGTAGTGGTGCGGCGGCACGACCAGGTTGGTCGGCGCCGGCACGCCCTGGAACACGCGCCCGGCCATGTCGAACCGCGACTTGTGGCACGGGCAGAAGTAGCCGCCCTTCCACTCCGGGTCGTACGGCTCGGGCTTGATCTCGGCGGCCATCTCCGGCGAGCAGCCCAGGTGGGTGCACAGGCCCACCAGCACCGAGATCTCCGGCTTGAGCGAGCGCAGCTTCGGGTTGGCCTCGCGCACGTACGCCGGCTGCTGGTCCGGGTTCTCGGAATCGGGGTCGCGCAGGTGGCCGTCCAGGCCCGGCAGGGCGTCGAGCACCGCCTTGGAGCGCTTGACGATCCAGATCGGCTGGCCGCGCCACTCCAGGATCAGGCGCTGGCCCTCCTGGAGCGCGCTGATGTCCGCCACCACCGGCGCGCCGGCGAGCTTGGCCCGGGCGCTGGGGTTCCAGGACTTGATGAAGGGAACCGCTGCGAATCCGGCCCCGACCGCGCCCACCACTGCCGTGGTGGCCGTCAGGAACCGGCGTCGGCCCGCGTTTACAGGCGCTTTGACCTCATCGTTGGCCATCCGGCACTCCGAAAATCTTCTGCTTGGTAGCGTTGGCTGCCTGCGGGACGGACGCCGCCACAACGACGACGGGCCGGCCGCAAAAGACGGGGAAGTGTAACGGAAGGCTTAACAGGCCGACAATGGCGGGAGCCGCCGCGCTCGCCCGGGCCGGG
>DASRYN010000300.1:0-4486 GCA_035687185.1 Pseudoxanthomonas sp.
GGCTTCGACGCGGCCAAGGCGGCGGCGCTGGACGGCGGCGCGATGGGCACCAGCATCTCCGGCGCCGGGCCCAGCGTGTTCGCCTGGTTCGAATCGCGCGCACTGGCCGAAGCCGCCGCGCCGGCGGTGCAGGCCGCCTTCGCCCGCGCCGGCTTCGACAGCCAGGCCTGGGTCTGCGCGGTGGACAGCCCCGGCGCGGTGCTGCTGTGAGCCTCGCCCATTCCTTTTCCACGGAAACCCGACGCATGGATTTCATCTCCACCCGCAACGCATCGCCCGCGGCCGGGCTCAGCCAGGCCATCGCCGCCGGCCTGGCCCCGGACGGCGGGCTGTACGTGCCTTCGCGGCTGCCGCCGCCGCGCGAGCTTCGCGCCGGCGCGACGCTGGCGCAGACCACCGCGGCGCTGCTGGCGCCGTTCTTCGAGGGCGACCCGCTGTCCGCGGAGTTGCCGGCCATCTGCGCGGAGGCCTTCGATTTCCCGGTGCCGCTGCGCCCGCTGGCCACACCGGGCGACCATGTGCTGGAGCTGTTCCATGGCCCGACCGCCGCGTTCAAGGACGTGGGCGCGCGCTTCCTGGCCGCGTGCCTGGCGCGCATCCGCCGCGGCGAGCCGCGGCCGCTGACCATCCTGGTGGCCACCTCGGGCGACACCGGCGCGGCGGTGGCCGCGGCCTTCCACCGCCAGCCCGGGCTGCGGGTGGTGGTGCTGTACCCGGACGGGCGGGTCTCGCCGCGCCAGGCGCACCAGCTCGGCTGCTTCGGCGACAACGTGCAGGCGCTGCGCGTGGCCGGTTCGTTCGACGACTGCCAGGCGCTGGTCAAGCGCGCGCTCAACGACGCGCAGCTGCAGGCGCAGGTGCCGCTGAGCTCGGCCAACAGCATCAGCCTGGGCCGCCTGCTGCCGCAGATGAGCTATTACGCCCACGCCGCGCTGGAGCACCACGCCGCCACCGGCCGCGCGCTCGACTTCGTGGTGCCCACCGGCAACCTGGGCAACGCGCTGGCGGCCATTCTGGCGCGCACCCAGGGCGTGCCGCTGGGCCGCATCGTGCTGGCCACCAATGCCAACCGCGTGCTGCCGGAATACTTCAACGGCGACGCCTACCTGCCGCGCGCCAGCCTGGCCACGCTGGCCAACGCCATGGACGTGGGCGCGCCGAGCAACTTCGAGCGCCTGCGCTGGCTCTACGCCGGCGACGACGCGGCGCTGCGCGCGGCCTTCACCGCCGTCGCGGTGGACGACGCCACCATCCTCGCCACGCTGCGCGGCCGCTTCGAGCGCCACGGCGAGGTGTTCTGCCCGCACACCGCCACCGCGGTGCACGTGCTGGAGACGCTGCGCGCGCAGGGCGAGCAGGGCGACTGGGCCGTGGCCGCCACCGCGCACCCGGCCAAGTTCGAGGCGGTGGTCGAGCCGCTGGTCGGCCCGGTGCCGGTGCCGCCGGACTACGAGGCGTTGAAGGCGCGGTTGCTGGCCTGACCCGGGCGGAGGGGCCGCGGGCGGGGAGGCGGCGCCGGTAGAATCGACCGCTTTCCCCGCCGGTGCCCGCCATGCCCTATACCCCCATCGTCGCCACCCTCGGCTACGTGCTGTCCCCCGACGCGGGCCAGGTGCTGATGATCCACCGCAACGCGCGGCCCGGCGACCTGCACCTGGGCAAGTACAACGGCCTGGGCGGCAAGATCGAGCGCGACGAGGACGTCCTGGCCTGCATGCGCCGCGAGATCCGCGAGGAGGCCGGCATCGAGTGCACCTCGATGCGCCTGCGCGGCACCATCAGCTGGCCCGGCTTCGGCAAGCACGGCGAGGACTGGCTCGGCTTCGTGTTCGTGATCGACGCCTTCAGCGGCACGCCGCTGGAACGCAACCCGGAGGGCACGCTCGAATGGGTGGCGGTGGACCGCATCCTGGAGCTGCCGCTGTGGGACGGCGACCGCCACTTCCTGCCGCTGGTGTTCGACGGCGACCCGCGCCCGTTCCACGGCGTGATGCCGTACCGCGACGGAAAGATGCAGTCCTGGAGCTGGTCGCGCCTGTGAAATGTTCCACGCGCCGCGCGGTTCTCCACACCGGGTGTGGAAACCGGCGGGAAAAGCGTGTGGATAACCGTCGCGCCGCCTTGCGCGGCAACGCTGTCAAGATGCATGGCGAATTTTTGACCAGGGCGCGGCGCCCGCCCCACCGCGTTTTCCACACCCGGTGTGGATGAGCTGCGGGCAAAGATGTGGATAACCGGCGCGGCGCCTTGCGTGACGGGCGCGTCAAGAGGGTTGGCGAGAAAATGACCAGCCGGTGACGGCGCCCGCGGCCGCCGCGCCGGTTCCACGGCCCCTACTGCACGGTCCAGCCGCCGTCGAGGACCAGCGTCTGCCCGGTCATGTTGCGAGCCGCCGGCGAGATCAGGAACGCGGTGACGCCGGCGAGCTCGTCGAAGCCGATGAATACGCCCTTGGGCATGGGCTTGAGCATGATCTGGCTGACCACCTCCGACTCGGGGATGCCGCGGGTGCGCGCCTGGTCGGCGATCTGCCTGTCCACCAGCGGGGTCTTCACGTAGCTGGGGCAGACGGTGTTGATGGTGATGTCGGCATCGGCCGTCTCCAGCGCGATCACCTTGGAGAAGCCGACCAGGCCGTGCTTGGCGGCCACGTAGGCGCTCTTGTACGGGCTGGCCACCAGCGAGTGGATGCTGCCGATGTTGACGATGCGGCCGAAGCCGCGCTCGCGCATGCCCGGCAGCACCGCGCGGGTCAGCCGCGCCACGCCGGTGAGCATCACCTGCACCAGGAAATCCCACCGGGCCAGGGGAAACTCCTCCAGCGGCGCGACGTGCTGCAGGCCGGCGTTGTTGACCAGCACCTCGACCGGGCGGGACGTCGCCGCCAGGGCCTCGGCCACGCTCCGGTCGGAGGTCACGTCCAGGGCCACGGCCTCGGCCGAGCCGCCGGCGGCGACGATGCCGGCGGCCACCTCCGCGGCGGCGGCGCGGTCCAGGTCGCTGACGATGATGTGGTGGCCGGCGCCGGCCAGTTCCTGCGCGATGCCTGCGCCGATGCCGCTGGCCGCGCCGGTGATGAGGATGCTGCGCATGGGGAAGGGCTCCGTGGGGGGCTGCCGGAGCTTAGCAAGCGCGGGCGGCGGGCCGGGGCCCACTGCGCATCCACGGCCCGGATGCTTATGCTGGCGGCCGCCTCCCCTTCGGACGCCCGAATGACCCGCCACTTCTCGATGCTGCGCGACTTCCAGCTCGCCGACTGGTTCACCCTGGCCAACGCCTTCTGCGGCACCGGCGCGATCTTCGCCGCCATGCGTTTCCTGCAGGAGGGACGCGTGGGCGACCTGCTGCTGGGCATGGCGCTGGTGCCTGCGGCGTTCGTGTTCGACGCGCTGGACGGGCGCATCGCCCGCTGGCGCAAGGCCGCCTCGACCCTGGGTCGTGAACTGGACTCGCTGGCCGACGTCATCTCCTTCGGCGTGGCCCCGGCGGCACTGGCCTACGCCTGCGGCATGCAGGGCGGCTGGGACTGGCTGGTGCTCAGCTACTTCGTCGGCTGCGGCGTCAGCCGCCTGGCGCGCTACAACGTCACCGCCGTGGAGCTGTCGGGGGAGGACGACAAGGTCGCCTACTTCGAGGGCACGCCCATCCCCACGAGCCTGGCGCTGGTGGTGGTGCTGGCCGTGGCCGCGGCGCAGGGCCGCATCGGCGAGGCGCTGTGGTGGGGGCAATGGCAGCTCGGTCCCTGGCAGCTGCACCCGCTGGTGCTGCTGTTCGCCCTGTCCGGCTCGCTGATGATCAGCAAGACCCTGCGCATCCCCAAGCCCTGAACCTTCCCGTGGCGCGGCGCCCCGGCCGGGGCCGGACGGCGCGGGCGGGCTGCTAAAATCGCGGCCGTTACGGAGGGGTCATGGCCAACGCGAGGGCACCCGGCGACTTCGACTCGCTGGTCCGGCAGTACTGGGAATCCTGGAACGGGCTGCTCGGCGGCGCCGGCAGCGGCGCGTCCGCCGGCGCCGTGCCGGGCATGGACGCCGCCGCGCTGGACTGGTTCGGCCGCATCCAGCGCCTGGCCGCGCAGTTCGCCGACGGCGGCGGCAGCGCCGGCGAGGTGGCGCGCGCCTGGCGCGAGCTGCTGGGCGGCGAGGGCGCCGATCCGTTCGCCCTGCTGCGCACGCTGCCGGGCGTGTCCGGCAACTGGCTCGAGCAGGTGCGGCCGCTGCTGGACGCGCTGCTGCGGCCCCTGCGCGAGCAGCAGTCCCAGTGGCTGCGGCAGCCGGCCTTCGGCCCGGCCCGCGAGCACCAGGAGCGCCTGCAGGCCCTGGCCCTGGCGTGGCAGGAGTGGGAACGGCACAGCGAGGCCTACGCCGCGCTGCTCGGCCGTGCCGGCCAGCGCGCCTTCGAGGTGTTCGAGCGCCGCCTGGCCGAGCACGACGCCCCGGGCAAGCGCCTGGAATCGGCGCGCGCCCTGTTCGACCTCTGGATCGAC
>DASRYN010000301.1:0-13789 GCA_035687185.1 Pseudoxanthomonas sp.
AGGCCTGCCTGCAGCGCTTCGCCCGCGGCGACGCCCACCTGCAACCGGTCACCGACGCCTGGGCGCGCCGCCTGGCCGGCCGCGCCGACGTCTGCCTGCGCCGCGCGGGCGAAGGCTGGACCGCCGCCTGGCCGGTGACGCTGCGCGCCGAGGACTTCCTGGCCGGCGCCCACGCCCACGTGCGCCAGGTGCAGGCGCTGCTGCGCCAGGACGGCCTGTACGACGGCGCGCTGGACGGCCGCTACGGCCCGCGCACGCGCGCCGCGCTGGCCCGCTTCCAGCAACGCCACGGCCTGCCGGCCACCGGCGCGCCGGACCCGGCCACCCTGTTCCTGCTGGACCGGCGCCTGGCCGGCGCCGCCTTTCCCGACGCAAACACGGACGCATCCTCCCATGGCCACGGTTGATCCCCGGACCCGCCCCGCCGCCGCGCCCGCCCCGCGCGAACAGTCGCGCCTGGGCGAACTGCTGCACGAGCGCGGCCTGCTGGATTCGGCGCAGCTGCTGTACGCGCGCCAGAAGAACGAAGTCGAGCAGCAGAGCTTCGGCCGCCTGCTGATCCAGCACGGCCTGGCCAACGAGTCGGACATCGTCCGCACCCAGGCCGAGCTGGCCGGCATCCAGTACGTGCAGGTCGACACCCTGCCGGTGCCGGACCCGCAGGTGCTGGCGCTGTTCAACCGCGAGCTGTGCCAGCTGCGCCAGTTCCTGCCGCTGCGCCGCACCGAGGACGCGCTGGAGGTGCTGCTGGGCGACGCCGACCCGGCCGCCGTGGCGCAGGTGGTGCTGCAGCGCTGCGGCCTGCGCTGCCGCTTCCTGCAGGGCGAGTACGGCAAGGTCACGCGACTGATCCGCCACACCTACTATTTCGCGCAGAACCCGGTGGAGAGCCTGCTGGAGCGCGAGATCCGGCGCCTGTCCTCGGACAACGACCACGCCTACAGCCCCGAGCGCCTGCTCGACTACCTGCTGCACTACGCGGTGCGCGAGCGCACCACCGACATCCACATCTCGCCCTCGGACAACAGCCTGCACGTGCTGTTCCGCGTGGACGGCGTGCTGCGCCCGATGTTCGCGATGCCGCCCACGCTCTCGCGCCTGCTGGGCTACATCAAGCTCGCCGCGGAGATGGACATCTCCGAGCAGCGGCGCCCGCAGGACGGCAGCTTCCGCGCCACGGTGCTGGACTCGGCGCTGACGGTGCGCATCTCGACCATCATCACCGACGCCGGCGAACGCATGGTGATGCGGTTGCTACCGGAGCACAGCGACCTGGCCGGGCTGGAGGAGCTGGGTTTCTTCGACGAGGACGTGGCCGTGCTCGAGCGGCTGTTCGCGCGCCCGGCCGGCCTGATCCTGATTACCGGCCCCACCGGCTCGGGCAAGAGCTCCTCGCTGCACGCGGCGCTGCGCATGCAGTCGCTGATCGAGCGCAACGTGCTCACCGTGGAGGACCCGATCGAGTACCGCGTGCCCGGCGCCGGCCAGACCGAGGTCAACCGCCGCGCCGGCTACGAGTTCGGCTCGGCCCTGCGCCACTTCCTGCGGCACGACCCGGACGTGATCCTGCTGGGCGAGATGCGCGACGCCGAGACCGCGCAGGCGGCGCTGGAAGCCGCCGCCACGGGCCACCTGGTGCTGTCGACCCTGCACGTGACCAGCGTGTTCGGCGTGGTGCCGCGGCTGCGGCCGCTGGGCCTGGAGGCGCAGGTCATCGCCGACAACCTGCTGGCGGTGGTCAACCAGCGCCTGGTGCGGCAGAACTGCCCGTTCTGCAGCGAGGAGGTGCCGTTCACCGAGCAGGAACTGCGCTGGCTGGAACTGCCGCCGGGCAGCTGCGGCCGCCGCGGCAAGGGCTGCGACCGCTGCCGCGGCAGCGGCTACTACGGACGCCTGCCGGTGTACGACATCATGGTGGTGGACGAGGCGCTGGCCAACGGCATCGCCGACGACGCCGGCCGCGAGGCGCTGCGCACCCTGGCGCAGAACGCCGGGTTCCGCGGCATCGAGCAGGTCGCCCGCAACCGCGTCACCGCCGGGCAGACGACCTCCGATGAGGTTCTGCGCGTGGTCGGCGTGGGGCCTGCGCCATGAACGTCTACTACTATCGCCTCCTCCTCTCCAGCGGCCGCGTGCGCAGCGGGATCACCCAGCTCGCGGTCGAGCGCGACGCCTCGGCGCGGATGTGGCTGGAGAAGAACTTCGACGCGGTGGTGCTCTCGCTCTACCGCCTGCCGGGCTGGCTGGCCGAGACCCAGCGCTCGATCTCGCACCTGGTCAAACCCAGCATCCGCCCGGTGGAGCTGGCCGGCATGCTGCGCGACCTGGCGGTGATGACCAGCTCCGGTATCCCGGTGATGGAGGCGCTGCGGGCGGTCGCCAACGAGGTCGGCGGAGGCCGGCCCTCCAACGCCGCGCGGCTGGCCCGGCGCCTCATCGAGGAGCTGGATTCCGGCGCTTCGCTGACCGACGCGTTCTCGCGCTACCCGGATGCCTTCCCCGAAACCGTGCGCAACCTGGTCATGATCGGCGACGAGACCGGCACCATGGACCGCATGCTCGGGGAGGCCGCCGACCACATCGAGCGCATTTCCAAGATGACCGCCGACACCCGCCAGGCGCTGATCTACCCCGCGTTCGTGTTCTCGGCCATCTTCGCCGCCGGCGGCTTCTGGATCTACTACGTGATCCCGAACCTGGCCGACCTGTTCAAGCAGATGAACGCCAAGCTGCCGCCCCTGACCATCGCGGTGATGGCCGGATCGGAGTGGCTGATCGCCCATATCGGATGGATCCTCGCCGGGCTGGTGGTGGCCGCGTTCGTGTACTGGGTGACCTGGCGCTACAGCCGCAGCTTCCGCCGCGCGATCCACTACACGCTGCACCGGCTGCCCATCGCCAAGACCATCATGTTCTCCTCGGGCCTGGCCTTCTTCACCGAGTACATGTCGCTGCTGATCAAGGCCGGCGTGGACATGGTCAGCAGCCTGCAGGTGATGGAGCGGGCCATGCGCGACGAGTACTACCGCGACCGCATCATCGCCATCCGCCAGGTGCTCGAGCGCGGCGACCGGGTCTCCTCGGCAATGCGCCAGGTAGGGGGTTTCCCCTCGATGATGGTGCGCATGATCGGCGTGGGCGAGGAGACCGGCACGCTGGACTCGCAGTTCTCCCGGCTGTCGGCCGAGTACAGCCTGCGCCTGCAGCGGCTCATCACCAACCTTTCCGAGATCATCAAGCCGGTCGTGGTGCTGCTGGCCGGCGGCATGTTCGTGTTCCTGATCGTGGCGCTGCTGCTGCCGGTGTACGACCTGGTCCAGCAGGCCATCACCGGGCCGAAGCTATGAGCAAGGACAACTCCATGGCCACCATCCGACCGGAGCGCCGCCAGGGCGGCTTCACCATTCTGGAAATGTCCGTGGTGCTGGTGGTGATCGCGCTGATCATAGGCGCGGTCAGCGTCGGCCGGGACGTTTACCGCAGTGCGGTTGCCGAGCGCATCAGCTCCGATTTCGTCCAGGGATGGATCATTGCGTACGACCGTTACACGGCGCAGGTCGGCGCCGTGCCGGGCGACGACCCGGCCAACCCCACCGGCAGGATCAACGGCGCCGCCGGCAGCGCACTGTGCGACGACGACCTGCGCGACGAAATGCTCAGCCGCGGCATCGCCCTGCCCCAGGGGAGGGCCGAGGGCATGGAGAACCGGTACGTGTACCAGGACGGGAACGGCGGCCCCCAGGAGTTGCGGGTCTGCCTGCTCAACGTGAACGACTGGTCCGAACCGGCCGCTGGCGCCACGTACGCGGCCCGCCCGCGCAACGTGATGCGCTTCGAGGGACTGACCGCCGAGCTCGCCGGCCAGATCGACCTGCGCCTGGACGGCCGCATCGACGCGCGCTTCGGCCGGTTCCGCGAGGACTCCCGGTACGACGACACCAGCGCGGTCGGGAGCCCGCCCGCGGCCAATCCGTGGAGCGAGGCCGAACCGGACCCCGCCACCTACAACCGGGAAGAGAACATCCCGACGATGGTCGGCTACCTGAAGATGAACCGCTAGCGAAGCGAGGTCGAGATGCCCTCCACCCATCTTCGGCGAACAGCAGGCCACCGGAGGCAATCCGGACTGAGCCTGTTGCAGGTGATGTTGCTGCTGGTGCTGCTCTCGGCGCTGCTCGCCGCGGCATTCCAGGTCCTGCAGTCCATGCGCGATGGCGAGCACGCGCTGAGCCAGGAGCAGGCACTGGCATGGGCGGACAATGCCGTGGCCGCATTCGCTTCGGCACACTCCCGCCTCCCGTGCCCCGCCGCCACGGTCGACGGCGACGAGGACTGCGCGATCGGCGCCAAGGGCTACCTGCCGACGCGGACCCTCGCGACCGCCGCCGGCATCGAACCCTCCCTCATCGGCGCGTCCGGGCCAGGGCAGTTGCCCGGCCCGATCCTGTACGCGGTCAATCGCGGCATCGACGCCGCCACCGACCTGGCCACGGCGGAGCAACGCTACGCGCCGCTGGACAACGAGGGCAACGCCCGCACCACCTTCACCCGCAGCGACGGCACCGATTTCGCGTACGACGCCGTGAACGGGCTGGACTTCTGCCGGGCGCTGCTGTCGGCCGCGCAATCGCCGGTGTCGGCAGGCACGGCACACACCCGCGGACACGCCGGCGACATCCTCAACATCGCCTATGGCGTGGCGGTGGCCGGGGCCACCCCCGGCGAAAGCAGCAGCTTCGACCGCAGCAACCGGAGTGACGCCGTCGCGTTCGAAGGCCCCTGGTCGGAGACCGCGAGCGACTACGACGACCGCGTCCGTGTCCGTACTTTCCAGGGCCTGGCCGAAGCGAGCGGCTGCAGGGTGCTGTCGGCGACCGCCACGCCGACCCCGCTGCCGGGAACGTCCACGCCCGACGCGGTACCCCTGGCGGCGGTGGACCTGGCCGGCGAGGCGGTCAACATCGCCGACACGGTCTCGGACCTGCAGGAAAGCACGCTTGAAAGCGCGGAGGACTCCGTCGAGTCCGGCGAGATAGCCGTCGCGTTCGGCGCGATCGGCATCACCCTCACCGGCGTCAAGATCGGCGCGACCACCGTCGACCTCGTCGAAAAGATCGGCCTGCTGACCCAGAACATCGCCCGCTGCGCCGCCTCGCTCGGCGTGGAGTGCTGGCGCGTGCCGCTTTCCGTGGCGTCGCTGGCCACGGTCAGTGCGGCGTTGGCCCAGGCCGTCGCCGCGCTCGGGCTGCAGAGTGGCGCGCTGGCGGACACCAAGGACGCCCTGGAGAAGGCGCGCAAGGCCAAGGACATGGCCAAGAGCGAGACCGAGAAGGACTCGGCCGACCTGGCCGCGGCCATCCGCCAGGCCTATGTCACTGCCTGGGGCGACGGCAACTGCGACGGCGCAGGCAACCCCATCGCCCCGGCGAGCTCGTGCGAAATCGGCTTGCAGAAGCGCGCGCAGGATCTGGAAGCCAAGGCGGTGGCTGCGGAGATAGAGCTGCTTGCCCACGAGACCCACTACATCGTCCCGTGGCGGGACTCCAACCTGCCCGACCGCATCGCCGGGTATGGAAGCCTGAGCGCCAGCGACAGGCAGGCCGAGCTCAACAACGCGAAGACCCTCCGGCGCCTGGCCCAGGAAGCGGTCGAGATCCAGATCGACATCGAGGCCAAGCAGGCGGAGTTGAAGGAGTACGACGAGCGCATCGACCAGCTCACGCAGATGACCGACCGGACCTGCACCGACCCGGATACCTGCTACCGGTTGAAGGTCGAGGCGTTGTGCGCGAACACGGACCCCGTCTCGGTGCTCCGCTGCAACAGCGCCCGTGAGGAACTGGCATACGTCGAGACCTGCGAGCGCAACGGCGTCTACGACCCGGGCACGGCATCGGGCGGGGTGCCCCTCTGCATCCCCGCGCTGCATGCCGGCAAGCCCGCCATCCAGGCACAGATCGCCGAACTGGAAGCCACCCGCGACGCAAGGCGCACTGCCGTGCGCAACTCCAGCGTGCTGGGCTTCTCCTCCCGGACCTGGATCCCGGAGGTCAGGGACAAGGACGGCAACGTGGTGACGCCCGGATACTGGCAGTACAGCTTCCCCAACCGGTTGCGCTACCCCTCCAACTGGTTCTGCGAAGGGGGCCCATGCAACGTGCCCTTCGCCGCCTACTGGACCTGGTGGAGCGGCGACGGCGACAACCACCTGCCGCTCCTGCGCGCCGGCACGTTCTTGGATTGCTCCAGCGACGATTTCTACACCCGGATGCACTGCGACATGGAATGGATGTCCTACGGCGATGCTTGGCGCGAGTACCTGCTGCTGCAGCAGGTCGCGGTGGAGGCGCGCGAAACGGCGGATGCGGCGCAGGACCAGTACGCCGCCGCGGTCGCCAATTACGACCAGCTGGTCGACCTCGCCAACCGGCGCGGAAACGGCGAGCCGGTGGAGCTCTGGCTGGGCGCGGACGAGATCCTCAAGGCGATCGACGACCGCGGTGCGCTGGGCCCGGACCGCAACGGCGCGACCGCTTCCACGGTGTTGCCATGACCGGCTTCCGCAACAGCGGCGGCGGTACCCGCGCCGGCTTCACCCTGCTCGAGATGGCGGTGGTCCTGGTCGTCTGTGCCGTCCTCGCCGTCGCCATCCTGCCGCTGCTGCCGCTCGCCCAGAAAGTCGACGAGGAGGAGCAGGCCCGCGCGGAGCTGGAGCGCGCCTCCGAGGCGCTGGTGGGGTATCTGGGCACCCGCCTGCGCCTGCCGTCGCCGGACACCGATGGCGACGGCGTCGAGGACGCAGGCGCGACCAGCGGCCTGCTGCCCACCACCACCCTGGGCCTGGACCGGCGCACCACGCTCGCCTATCGCGTCAATACCGGGCTGACCCTGCCGCCGTCCCCGACCCTCTACCAGCCGCCGCTCCCGGTCGGCCATTCCGGCCCCACGGGCGCGAACGGCCTGGACCTTTGCGTGCGCCTGGAGCAACTGCAGCGGACCGCCGCCCTGCTCGCCGCCACCGAGGTCACCAGCGCGTTCGTGCTGGTCCGGCCGGTGAGCGACGGCGGCGGTGGCGGTGGAACCGCAGCCGATTTCGCCGTCCCCAACGACCCCGTTGCCTACGATCCCGCCCTGCGCCGCGCCGCCCTCGGCCTCGGCGAGGCCTACGCCCGCCTCGCCTGCCCGGATCGCCTCCGGCGCGCGTTCGCTTCCGCACAGGCAGCGGTCACCGCGAACAGCGCGGTACGCCTTGCCGAGCTCCAGCTGGAGTTCCGCGACTTCGACGTCGAGGTGTCGCGGCTGGAATTGCAGAACGCCAAGACCGGCCTTTCCTACGGCGAGTTCGACCTGGCCATCGGCGTGCTCGACGTGGCCATGGCCACGGTGCAGGTGATCATGGACATCCCGCCGGACGATGCGTTCGAAGCCACGGTAGCGGGCGTGGAACTGGCGGCAGCGACCGTCCAGCTCGGTTTCCTGATCGCGGAGATCATTTCCGCGCGGCACGGCGGCATCGACGACGCCGAGTCCGCCGTGGCGGACAAGGAAGAGTTGGCGGCGCTTGCGCTGGAGCGGCGCGACCGCATGGTCCGGCTCCGGGAAGCGGCGTCCCGCCGCGCGGTGGAACTGGACCAGGCCGGAGCGGCACGATGAGGGCGACGACGAACCCACGCAAGCGGCAAGGCGGCCTCACCCTGGTCGAACTGGCCATCGCCCTGGCCATTCTCGGCGTTGCGGCCGTCGTCCTGGTCCGCTGGGTGGCGACCCGCCAAGGCGAGGACGCCCTCCAGCAACGCCACAGCATCCTGTCGCGCGCAGACGACGCCCTGCTGGCCTATGCCTCGGTCCATGCGCGCTTGCCGTGCCCGGCCTCCGACGCGGACGGCCTGGAGGACTGCGGCGGGCCAGGCCACGGTCGCCTGCCCTGGCGGACCATCGGCCTGCCCGACGCAAGCGCGGCCAACATCCGCTACGGCGTGCTGCGCCGGTCCGACGCGGCCAACGTGCGCCGGGACGCCGACCTGACCCAGGCGCTCGATCGCGCCCATCCGATCCGGGTGATCGCCAGCGTCGGCATGGCCTCGGCGCTGGGGGCGGTCAACGGGCTCGACTTCTGCCACGCCCTGCGGGTGGGACAGCGTCTGCCCTTCAGCAGCGATGCCGTGCACACGTTCAGCGCATCCTCGCCGGGCACCGCCCTCCGCAACGTCGCCTACGCGCTGGCGGCGGCGGATCCCAACGATCCGGTCACGCTCCAGCACGGCTCGGGGCCGGGCTTCGCCTCGCCGCGGCGCGCACCCACGGCCGAGTACCGCGATCAGGTCCGGGCGGTGGGACTGGACGAACTGTGGACCCGGCTACGCTGCGGCGATGCCGTGGCCGCCGTCACCTATTCGCATTTCGACATCGCTGCGGCCGCCGGCATCGACGAGACGGCGATGGCCGACTACCGGAAGCAGCTGGAGATCTTGGAACTGCTCGCGGAGGCGAACAAGGACAGCGCGGATGCGGGCGTGCTGGCGGCGGCCGCGGGCATCCTCAGCGCGACCGCCGGGATCACCGAGGTGGCGTCGGAAATCCTCAAGGCATCGGCCAACCCGGAAATGTTCGCGGCCGATCTGGTGGGCAAGCCCGTGGAAATGGGCTTCGCGATCGCCGCGCTGGCCACGGCGACCGCCGCCCAGGTCAGCGCCGCACTCTTCCAGGCGGAGGCCGAGAAAGCGCTGGACCAGGCCCGCGACCTGTACGCCAGGATCAGCGATCCCGTCGACGGCCTGCCGGCGCGCGCGGCGGCGCTGTCGTCGTCGCTGCGCAGCGAGGCCGAACAGGCGGACCTGCGGGGCACGGCCCCCTCAGCGGGCCCCTGAGGGCCGGCCCGCCGCGGCTCAAGCCCCCAGCGCCAGCGCCAGGGTCCGCCGCGGCGGCCGCGCCCGGCCGCTCCACCAGGCCGCGGCCGGCGCGTGCCGCACCATGGTGCGGATCGCCTCGGCCAGCTCGGCGGTCTCGCGCGAGGGCGCCTCGCCCAGGTCCGCCTTCAGGCGGTCGACCAGGCTGCGGTAGCAGGCCAGGGCCATGCCCGGCTCCCCGGCCTGGGCGTGCAACCGCATCAGCGCGCGGTAGTGCACCTCGTTCCACGGGTCCTGCGCGACCAGGCGGCGCGCCAGCACCAGCGCCTCGCCGCGCGCGCCGCGCGCGCTGGCGGTGTCGCGCAGCACGGCCAGGCCGTCGGCCAGGCGGTGGGCGGTCCACGCGCGCGCCCCTGCCAGCCATTCGGCGAAGCTCTCGCACGCGTCCAGGGTCATGCCCTCGAGCAGCTCGCCGGCCTCGGCCAGCCATGCCTGCGCTTCCCCCGGCCCGTTCCCCGCCACGCACGCGTCCAGCCGGTCCACGTCGAACAGGCCCGGCGAGCGCGCCGGGCACAGGCGGACGGACTCCCGGTCGATCTGCAGCACGCCGTCGCCGATGGCCGAGGCCATGGCGCGGTTGAGGTCCGAGAGCACCTGGCGCAGGTTGGTCAGCGCGGCGGTCTCGCCCAGGCGCGGCCACAGCATCGCCGCCAGCCGCGCCCGCGGATGGCGCTGGCGCTCCAGCGCCAGGTAGGCCAGCAGCGCCCAGCCCTTGCGGTACTGGAGCGTGGCCTCGCCCGCGCCGCTCCCCAGGCGGCGCTCGCCGAGCAGGCGGATGGGTGGCGTGGCGGTGGCAGCCGGACGGGCCTGGGCAGGCGGCGCTTCCCCGGCGCCGGGACCGGCAAGGATCGATCGCTGCATGGTGGTTCCCCCTGGTTGGACGGGCCGGGGGAACCGCACTTCCGCTTCCCCCGCCACTGTTACCGGGAAAAGCGCCGGCAACCCATCACGCCGCCGGCCGGGGGCGGATCCGGCCGGGGCGGCCGGACCGGGCGGGGGTCAGCCGTCCAGCAGGGCGCGGTCGCGCACCGCGCCCTTGTCGGCGCTGGTGGCCAGCAGCGCATAGGCCTTGAGCGCGGTGCTGACCTTGCGCGCCCGCGGCTGCGCGGGCTTCCAGCCGCGGGCGTCCTGCTCGGCGCGGCGGGCCGCCAGCTCGGCCTCAGGCACCCGCAGCTCGATGGAACGGGCCGGGATGTCGATGCGGATGCGGTCGCCGTCGCGGACCAGCCCGATCGCCCCGCCGGATGCGGCCTCGGGCGAGACGTGCCCGATCGACAGCCCCGAGGTGCCGCCGGAGAAGCGGCCGTCGGTCAGCAGCGCGCACTGCTTGCCCAGCCCCTTGGACTTCAGGTACGAGGTCGGGTACAGCATCTCCTGCATGCCGGGGCCGCCCTTGGGGCCCTCGTAGCGGATCACCACCACCTCGCCCGGCCGCACCTCGTCGCCGAGGATCCCCTTCACCGCCGCGTCCTGGCTTTCGTACACCCGCGCCGGGCCCTCGAACACGAGGATGGACTCGTCCACGCCGGCGGTCTTCACCACGCAGCCGTCGCGGGCGATGTTGCCGTGGAGCACCGCCAGCCCGCCCTCGCGGGAATAGGCGTGGGCCACGTCGCGGATGCAGCCGGCGGCGCGGTCGGTGTCCAGCGACGGCCAGCGCGTGTCCTGGCTGAAGGCCACCTGGGTCGGGATCCCCGCCGGGCCGGCCCTGAAGAACGCATGCACCGCTTCGTCCGCGGTCGCGGCGACATCCCACTTCGCGATCGCTTCGCCCAGCGTCCTGGCGTGCACCGTCGGCACCGAGGTGTCGAGCAGCCCGCCGCGCGACAGTTCGCCGAGGATGGCCATGATGCCGCCGGCGCGGTGCACGTCCTCGATGTGGTACTTCTGGGTGTTCGGGGCCACCTTGCACAGCTGCGGCACGCGCCGCGAGAGGCGGTCGATGTCGCGCATGCCGAACGGCACCTCGGCCTCCTGCGCGGCGGCCAGCAGGTGCAGGATGGTGTTGGTCGAGCCGCCCATGGCGATGTCCAGCGCCATCGCGTTCTCGAAGGCGGCGAAGGTGGCGATGCCGCGCGGCAGCGCGGTGGCGTCCCCGGCGCCGTACCAGCGGTGCACCAGCTCCATCACCGTGCGCCCGGCCTTGAGGAAGAGCTGCTCGCGGTCGGCGTGCGTGGCCAGCACCGTGCCGTTGCCCGGCAGCGACAGCCCCAGCGCCTCGGTCAGGCAGTTCATCGAGTTGGCGGTGAACATGCCCGAGCACGAGCCGCAGGTCGGGCAGGCGCTGCGCTCCACCGCGGCGACCTGCTCGTCGCTGGCGTTGGGGTCGGCGGCCATCACCATCGCGTCGATCAGGTCCAGCTTGTGGTCGGCCAGGCGGGTCTTGCCGGCCTCCATCGGCCCGCCGGAAACGAACACGGTGGGGATGTTGAGCCGCAGCGCGGCCATCAGCATGCCCGGGGTGATCTTGTCGCAGTTGGAGATGCACACCAGCGCGTCGGCGCAGTGCGCGTTGACCATGTACTCCACCGCATCGGCGATCAGCTCGCGGCTGGGCAGCGAATACAGCATGCCGTCGTGGCCCATGGCGATGCCGTCGTCCACGGCGATGGTGTCGAACTCCTTGGCGACGCCGCCGACGCGTTCGATTTCGCGTGCAACCAGTTGCCCCAGGTCCTTCAGGTGCACGTGCCCGGGCACGAACTGCGTGAAGGAATTGGCGATGGCCACGATCGGCTTGTGGAAGTCCTCGTCCTTCATGCCGGTGGCGCGCCACAGCGCGCGCGCGCCGGCCATGTTGCGGCCGTGGGTGGAGGTGCGTGAACGGTATTCGGGCATGGCGTTGCGGCTGGCGTCGGGGCACCGCGGCGGAAGCGCGGCTAAGGCATGGATTGTGCTGCGTTTTCACGGTTGCATGTGCAACGAAAATCGCTGCGGAAAATCGCTTGACAAGGCCCGAATACGCGTGTTTCCCTACGGCCCATGCTGCAACGCCACACGCCCGCGACGAATCGCACCGCGCCCATCGACGCGCCGGTCCTCGTCCTCGTCCTTATTACCTCGCCCACAGGTGCGGGACGAACCGGCGCATAGGCAGAAAAGACGCCAGATTCGACGAACCCCGCACCGCAAGGCGCGGGGTTTTTTCTTGCGCCTAGGGCAGAACACCGGAAAACGCGCTCCACGCCTCCTTCCATACCAACCGCACAGGACCACGCCATGACCAGCAGCACCTCCCCCCAGCCCGGCGCCACCATCAAGACCATCGCGGTCGTCGGCTACGGCAGCCAGGGCCGCGCGCACGCGCTCAACCTGCGCGATTCCGGCTTCGACGTCGTCGTGGGCCTGCGCCCGGGCGGTCCGACCGAGGCCAAGGCGCAGGCCGACGGCTTCGTGGTCAAGGCGCCGGCCGAGGCGGTGAAGGACGCCGACCTGGTCGCGGTGCTGACCCCGGACATGGTGCAGAAGAAGCTGTACGAGGAAGTGCTGGCGCCGAACATGAAGCAGGGCGCGTGCCTGCTGTTCGCCCACGGCCTGAACGTGCACTACGGCATGATCGTGCCGCGCGACGACCTGGACGTGGTGCTGGTCGCGCCCAAGGGCCCGGGCGCGCTGGTGCGCCGCGAGTACGAGATCGGCCGCGGCGTGCCCTGCATCTACGCCGTCTACCAGGACCGCAGCGGCAAGGCCGAGCAGCTGGCGCTGGCCTATGCCGGCGGCCTGGGCGGCGCGCGCGCCAACATCATCAAGACCACGTTCAAGGAAGAGACCGAGACCGACCTGTTCGGCGAGCAGGCCGTGCTGTGCGGCGGCGCCAGCGCGCTGGTGCAGGCCGGCTTCGAGACCCTGGTCGAGGCCGGCTACCAGCCGGAGATCGCCTACTACGAAGTGCTGCACGAACTGAAGCTGATCGTGGACCTGTTCTACGAAGGCGGCATCACCCGCATGCTCGAGTTCGTGTCCGAGACCGCGCAGTACGGCGACTACGTCAGCGGCCCGCGCGTGATCGACGCCTCGGTCAAGGCGCGCATGAAGGAGGTGCTCAAGGACATCCAGGACGGCACCTTCACCAAGAACTGGGTCGCCGAGTACGAGGCCGGGCTGCCGAACTACAAGAAGTTCAAGCAGGCCGACCTGGAGCACCCGATCGAGCAGGTCGGCAAGCAGCTGCGGGCGAAGATGGTCTGGCTGCAGGCCGGCGCCCAGGAGGCCGACGCCAAGAGGACCGCCGCCGCATGAACGCCAACTCCCCGACAGCGGCGGCGGCCGGGCTGCGCAACGGCGCGGCCTGGGTGGCGCACGCGCTGGAGGCCGAGGGCGTGGACACGATCTTCGGCTATCCGGGCGGCGCGATCATGCCGTTCTACGATGCGCTGGTGGATTCCGGGCTGCGCCACATCCTGGTCCGCCACGAGCAGGGCGCGGCGCTGGCCGCCAACGGCTACGCCCGCGCCAGCGGCCGGGTCGGCGTGTGCGTGGCCACCTCCGGCCCCGGCGCCTCCAACCTGGTGACTGGCATCGCCGACGCGATGCTCGATTCGGTGCCCATGGTCTGCATCACCGGCCAGGTGGCCACCCCGCTGCTGGGGACCGACGCGTTCCAGGAGCTGGACGTGTTCGGCATGACCATGCCGATCGTCAAGCACAGTTTCCTGGTGCGGAAGGTCGAGGACCTGCCACAGGTGCTGCGCGAGGCCTTCCGCATCGCCCGCGAGGGCCGGCCGGGCCCGGTGCTGATCGACCTGCCCAAGGACGTCCAGGTGGGCGCGGCCGCGCACCTGCCGGCGCACGTGCCGGCGACGGTCGATCCGGTGCCGCCGCCGCCGGACGCGGCGCTGGCCGAGGCCGTGGCCGCCATCGCCGCGGCGGAGAAACCGGTGGTC